>DASVBM010000505.1:0-9027 GCA_036375835.1 Chitinophagaceae bacterium
ATGACGCGAACGCGGTAGTCCGCGACCTGAGTGGATTCCACGGGGTAAAGGTTTCAAATGCCATTGACCTGTATATATCACAGGGAAGCACCGAGGCGGTTGCCGTGAGTGCGAAAGACGAAAAGACGCGCGACCGCATCAAAACCGAGGTAAAGGACGGGATCCTGTATATCAGTTTTGACAGCAAAGGCTGGCAAAACTGGGGCAACCAGAAACTGAAAGCGTATGTGTCCATCAGGGATATCAGCTGGCTGGAGGCTTCCGGCGCGAGCGACGTCAAAGTGAGTGGTACGCTGAAATCCGCGGATCTGAAGCTGATCCTGTCCGGCGCCAGCGATTTCGAGGGAAACCTGGAAGCCGGTAATATTCAGATAGAAGGTACGGGTGCATCGGATATCAAAATCACCGGGCATGCCGGAAAAGCTTCGATTGAGATGTCAGGAGCCTCTGATTTCAAAGGATACGACTTCAGCATTGATGTGTGTAAGGCGGAGATCTCCGGGGCGGGCGACATGCAGCTTTCGGTTAATAAAGAACTCGATGCCGAGGCAAGTGGTGCCAGTTCAATCCGCTATAAAGGAGAACCGGTTGTGAAGCGGAGTGAGAGCAGTGGCGCTTCCAGTATAAAAAGGAAAGGTTAACAAAAAATATTTTGGCTCGTAAGCGCCGTGATACTACTTTTGCCACCCACATCGCGAAGTAGAGCAGCGGTAGCTCGTCGGGCTCATAACCCGAAGGTCGGGAGTTCGATCCTCCCCTTCGCAACAGATAAAAATCCCGCTGAACGCGGGATTTTTAGTTTATGATTGTCTGAGACTTAACATAAATAATGAAAGCCGGCTTTGTAAATATTTTTGGTAAACCGAATGCGGGGAAGAGCACGCTCCTGAATGCGTTGCTGGGCGAGAAGCTGGCGATCGTTTCGCCGAAAGTTCAGACCACCCGTCATCGTATCAAGGGTTTTCTGACCCGGCCCGGCGAATACCAGGTAATTTTTTCTGACACCCCCGGCATCATAGAGGCTAAATACAAGCTGCACGAGAAAATGATGAGCAATGTAAAGGGGGCGCTGGAAGACGCGGATGTGGCGCTGCTGATTGCGGATGCCGGCGAGTCGCCGGAATCGGCCGACGAAATTTTCAGCCAGCTGAGACTGAAAGTGCCCTCCATTCTGGTGCTGAACAAAATTGACGGGGTATCGAAAGAAAAGGCAAGCCAGGCGGAGGCGTTTTTCGCCGGCAGGCCATATGTCCGGAAGGTGGTAAGGATATCGGCCCTGAAGCAGCAACACCTGGATTCGCTTTTAAGCGAGATCATCGCCCTGTTACCGGAAGGTGAGCCTTTTTACAATGAAGACGACCTCAGTGATCTTCCAACCAAGTTTTTCGTTTCTGAGATAATAAGGGAGAAAGTGTACCTGCTGTTCGAAGACGAGATACCGTATCATACGGCGGTGCTGGTGAATGAATTTAAGGAGAAACAAACTTTGGTGAAAATACAGGCCGATATTATCGTGCAGCGGGAAACGCAGAAAGCGATCATTATCGGCGAGAAGGGAAAAATGATCCGGCAGATCGGTACGATGGCGCGCGAAGAGATAGAGCGTTTCCTGGATCGTAAGGTATTTCTGGAACTGTTTGTAAAAGTGCGGCCGAAATGGCGGGACAGTGATGCACAACTGAAGGAATACGGATATCAGTAGAATACACTGAATAACGGAACCGCTGTTAAAATGTAGTTTAGCAGGAGGTCAAATAAAAATTATGGGATTTACAGTTGCAATAGTAGGCCGGCCCAACGTTGGCAAAAGTACGTTCTTCAATCGCCTGCTTGAACACCGGAAGGCTATCGTGGAAGATATCCCCGGCGTTACGAGGGACAGGCAGTACGGCGTGGCCGACTGGAACGGGAAGAATTTCAACGTGATAGACACCGGCGGCTTTGTGCCCGATACACCGGACGTTTTCGAAACCGAGATCCGGAAACAGGTGCGCATTGCCATCGACGAGGCCAATGCAATTATTTTCATGACCGATGTGGTGGTTGGTATTGCTGACCTTGACGAGGCGATGGCTGATTTGCTGCGTCGCTCTACCAAGCCGGTATTCCTGGTGGTGAACAAGGTTGACAATAACGAGCGGATGCTGGAAGCCTCCGAGTTTTACGCGCTTGGGTTTGACAATGTTTTCTTCATCAGCAGTATCAGCGGAAGTGGGACGGGGGAACTGCTGGACGCCATTACGGAGCTGATCACCGAAACAGAGTCTGATGAAACGGAGGCGGAGAACGCACTCCCGAAGTTTGCGATCATCGGCCAACCCAACGTAGGCAAATCCTCGCTGCTCAATGCACTGATCGGCCAGGAGCGTACGATTGTAAGCGATATCGCGGGCACTACGCGGGACACCATTCACACCCACTATAAGATGTTCCAGAAGGAGTTCATCCTTATTGACACCGCCGGACTTCGTAAAAAGAATAAAGAAAAAGACGATGTGGAGTTTTATTCAGTGATCCGGGCGGTGAAAGCGATGGATGAAGCGGACGTTTGTTTGCTGGTGCTCGATGCTGAGAAAGGGATTACCGCGCAGGATGTGAATATATTCAGCCTCGCTGCACGTAAAGGGAAGGGCATCGTAGTGCTCGTAAATAAATGGGATATCGTTGAAAAAGAAACCAACACGGCGCGTGACTATGAAAAAAGACTGAAAGAAAAAATAGCTCCCTTTACCGATGTGCCTGTTCTTTTTATCTCGGCCAAAGAAAAAACGCGGATTTTCAAAGCTATAGAAGTAGCACTGGAGGTGTATGCAAACAAGCAGCGGAGGATTCCCACTTCACAGTTGAACGAAGTGATGCTGAAAGCGATTGAAGCGTATCACGCGCCGGTTGTCCGCGGTCATTCGGTGAAGATCAAGTTCGTTACACAGTTGCCTACCCACGTACCGTCGTTTGCGTTCTTTACCAATTTTCCGGACGATATCAAGACGCCTTATCGTAATTACCTGGAGAACCAGCTCCGGGAGCGGTTTGATTTTAAAGGTGTACCGGTGCGGATATTTTTCCGGAAAAAGTAGGAATATATGCTAAAAACTTGCATATGTCATTAAAGCTGATATCTTTGCGCCACTCACATAACTAAACACGAAACCAATGAAAAAATTTCTGACGATTATGGCACTTGCCGGTTTGATGGCTGCCTGCAACAACGGTGACGATGAAACAAAAGATGACGACACCATGATGACGGATACCAGTACCGTTGCTCCAATGGATACAACTTCAATGGGAGATACAAGCCATATGGGAACAATGGGCGACACAACTGCCAAAATGAAGTAATCTTCTGTAGAAGATTTAGTAAAAAGTCCCGCAACGGCGGGACTTTTTATTTTCAAAGCTTGTTTCGGAAAGCAGAAATCTTTTGGTTGTAGTCTTCCAGTTCAGCTTTCGTTTGACGGATAAAACCGTTATCCTTCAGTTCGCCCAGAACGCTGTTCATTTCTGCTTCGGTATCATACACCAGCTTCCTGAACCTGTTCTGGTAATCTTTAGCGCGGGCTTCATAGATCCCACGGGCCATCCATTCCTTTACCGCAAGGGCAGTATCCAGCCATTGGTTCAGCTGCTCTTTTGTGAGGTTGTTCGCGTCTGCGCCTGTGACCTCCAGTAAGGACGCGAGGGCGTGCTGTTGTTTCAGCGCCGGATATTCAGCTCCCAACCGCTGGTAGGCTTCGTGAAGCGCATCCCATGAATGGATGGAGCCGGAGCGTATTCCATCTTTTATTTCTTCCACGCTGCGTTGTGGCAGTAACTGACCTCCGGTGTTCACCCATTTCTCCCTTGAGTGGCTTTTACCGAGACGTTCCTTCAGGGAACTGAATGAACCGGTTTTCGCTTCAGTCTCCATATCCAGCAGCTGCGTGATCCCATAATAAACCACCAGTTCACGGAATATCCTGTAGGCCTGCGGAACTTTTACCAGTACTACGTTCCGCCTGGAACATTCAATGTTTTCGGCGCAGATCTCCAGCTCGTCGAGGGTAACATCCTCGTTTAGCAGGAGGTCCTTTCCAAGTTGCTGCTGCTGTTGATCATTCAAACCGGTCTTATCCTGCTGTTTCGCCCAGGCTTTCGCCGTCTGTTTTTCAAACAGGGTGAGACTGTCGAATATTTCATTGATCGTATCCGGCGCGAGGTAATCGTACTCGATAAGCTGGAGTTTCTCAACGCGCTTATCGCGGTCAACGTATTTCCAGGCATTCCTTGCCAGCGCATACATATTGTACATGAACCAATAGGCCGGCATGATCACCAGCTGGTCGCGGGTAACGTCGTTGCTGACGAGTGAAAACGGAATGGGTATTTCCAGTTCGGCAGGATAATCACCCTTCGCAAGGATGGTAAAACTGGCAAATTTTGAATTGTGTTTAAGGCTTACACAGAGGCCCGGCCAGAATCCCCTGCCCGCAACAAGTTCTCCATCAGGACTACGTGAATTATGGTTTGATCCTATAGTGGCACCTGCGGCGATATTGCTCTGGCCCATTACCATTGCCGCGCAGAGAAAAGAATTGTTGTGGTGCTGTTCATGCGCGGGGAAAATCAGCGAATTCAGTACCTCGCAGCAGGAGATGGTAGAGTTATTTCCCAGGTATGAGTTGATCAGCCTGGCGCCGTATTTCAGTTGTGAATGAGAAGCCATGATGAAGCGCACTGCTTTCACGCCATAGAAGGCGCGGCAGCCATCGTTCATAATGCCATTTACGAGCTCACAGCCTTCGCCGATCTGTGTCTTTCCTTCTTTTCCGGAATTGATGGTGAGGTTTTTCAGTTTATTCGCGCCCTTGATGTAGGCGTCACTGCCGATCCATACATCTTTTATGATTGCGGTGTTCTTGATGACCGTGCGATCGCCCACTTTGCCGTAGTAGCCGCGTTTGCGGTTGTACATGGCTTCCGTGAATTCGCGGAACTTTCGCATCAGTACTTCATCATCGCGGTATTTGCTCCAGAGCCAGGCATCTCCCGGCAGCATGCCGTTGAACGGGAGGATACTCCGCCCGCCGTTCTCGTTGCATACTTCCAGCCAGATACGCACCTGTTCGTCTTCTCCTTCCTTGAGAATGCCATTACCGAACTTGGCGTGGTTGGTGGTAGCGAGTTCGTTCACATTCACGATGATCACTTCATCGCCGAGTATATAATGTGAGAGGTAATTGACGTTGTCGATGCAGACATTGTCTCCAAAGTCGGAGCTGATGATGGTGGAGTTATACAGTCCAACGGGAACTTTCAGGTCACTGAATTCGAGAAACCAGGGTTCCAGTTTGCCGATACGCACCAGGCCGTAAAACTTACAGTTCTTTACCAGTTCGGGGTTGAATGCATCCGAAACCAGTATCTGGTTCCAGTCATCGCTGGTATTGCGGTTTCTGACCAGTACTTCAATCTCGTAAGCGGTGAGTTTGCGATGGGCTACACCACGGCGGTTCTGCATATTGCGCAGGTAGTATTCGTCCTGGCCTTCCTCCAGGTACTGCGGAGACACGAACCCGTATCCTAATGTGTTCAGCGAACTTTTCTTAATGATATTTCCCTGCATAAGTTGATTTATCAGTCTGCCGCAGTTTGCTGCGGTATTTTACATTAAGCGGGAGGCCTTTGACGGCTGGTTGCGTTACTATTCGACTGTTACGGACTTAGCCAGATTTCTTGGTTTGTCTACGTCGTAGCCTTTGGCAACGCCTGTGTAATAGCTCAGTAACTGGAGTGGAATCACACTCAGTAACGGCGCTACCAGTTCGTCCGCTTCGGGCACATACATTACGTCCTCAGTCATCGTTGAAATTACGGTGTCGTCTTCAGATGCAACGGCCACCACTCTTCCTTTTCTCGCCTTTATCTCCTGGACGTTGGAAATAATCTTCTCGTAGTATGAGTCTTTCGTAGCCACAAACACCACCGGAAGATTATCGTCTACCAGCGCGATCGGGCCGTGTTTCATCTCAGCGGCCGGGTACCCCTCGGCGTGGATATACGAGATCTCTTTCAGCTTCAGTGCCCCTTCCAGTGCAACGGGGAAGTTGTAGCCTCTTCCAAGGTATAAAAAGTCGGTGGCGTCTTTATATTTCGTGGCGATGCGCTCAATCTGCGAGGTGTCTGCGAGTATTTGCTTTACTTTTTCCGGGATCGCATCCAGTTCGTGCATCAGCTTCAGGTATCGTTCTTTGTCCAGTGTACCTTTTGCATAGCCGATCTTAAGTGCCATCATCATCAGCACTGCCAGCTGGCCGGTAAACGCTTTTGTGCTGGCAACGCCGATCTCGGGTCCCGCGTGCGTATAGGCGCCGGCGTGGCTGATGCGCGCGATGCTGCTGCCAACGACGTTTACGACTCCGAAAATGAACGCACCCTGTTCCTTTGCTTTCTCGAGCGCAACCAGTGTATCGGCTGTTTCACCGCTTTGTGAAATGGCGATGATCACGTCACCTTTTTTGATCACCGGATTCCGGTAACGGAATTCCGATGCATATTCCACCTCCACCGGTATGCGGCAGAGTTCTTCGAAAACATATTCAGCGATCAGCCCGGCGTGCCAGCTGGTGCCACAGGCCACCATCACTATCCGGTCCGCATTTACGAGTGCTTCAAGGTGGTTCTCCACCCCGCGCATCTTGATCTCTCCGGTATCGGGCTGCAGCCTGCCGCGGAGACAATCGTAGATCGTTTCCGGTTGCTCGTGAATTTCCTTGAGCATGAAATGCTCGTAGCCGCCTTTTTCAATTTTCGCCAGCTCCAGATCCAGCCGGGTGATGAATGGAGTTTGTTTAACGTTGCCGATGTTTTTGAGGATGAGTTCATCCGGGCGTACAATGGCTATCTCATAATCGTTCACGTACACCACTTCCTTTGTGTATTCGATTATCGGAGAAGCATCCGAAGCCAGGAAGTGTTCTCCCTTACCGATGCCGATCACCAGCGGGCTGCCCTTTCTTGCGGCAATGATCGTTTCCGGGTCTGATTTATCGATGAGCAGGATGCAATACGCACCGACCACTCTTTTCAGGGCGATGCGCAGCGCCTCCTCGGTGGAGCATTCATTATTCTTACGGATGTCGTCTATAAAGTTCAACAACACTTCTGTATCCGTATCGCTTTTGAAAGTATAACCCTTGCCAAGCAGTTCCTGTTTGATCTGCGCGTAGTTCTCGATGATACCGTTGTGTATCATAGCCAGTTCCCCGCTTTGCGACATATGGGGGTGGGCGTTTTTATCGTTGGGTTCACCGTGCGTTGCCCAGCGCGTATGGCCGATACCGATGTGGCCGTTCAGGTCTTTTCCCACCACGTTCTCCTCCAGGTCCGCAACCTTTCCTTTCTTCTTAAACACCTTCAGATCGCCGTTCAGTAAAGCCACCCCTGCGCTGTCGTAACCACGGTATTCAAGTCGTTTTAATCCTTTGATCACCACCGGGTATGCCTGCCTTGGACCTGTATATCCAATAATTCCGCACATAGATTTAACCGTTTATCTTTTTGAGCCTGCTAATATCAGCCTTTTTGCCAATTTTTGATTGTATATCACCACCTTATTAGTAGTACGATGACATTTGATTTCAGCGCTGACCATATACTCGAAAACGAACGCGTTTTGCTGCGGCCATTAAAGCCTGAAGACAGCATAAACCTGCAATATTTCTCCGTGAATGAGCCGGATTTATGGCAGTACTCGCTGCAGGGTGCCGCCGGCAGGGAAAACCTGGAAAAGTATATAGACATAGCGTTAACCGCAAAAGCATTACAAAAGGAATACCCGTTTATTGTTTTTGATAAAAAAGCGGGGAAGTATGCGGGCAGTACCCGGTTTTACGATATACAGCCTTCCTATGGCACACTGCAGCTTGGATACACCTGGTATGGAAAACAGTTCCAGGGCACCGGCCTGAACAGGCACTGTAAGTTCCTCCTGTTCAGCTTCGCGTTCGAGGAGCTGGGTGTGGAACGGTTGGAGCTGCGGGCAGACCTGGAGAACGAACGCAGTATTGCTGCCATGAAAAGCATTGGCTGCAGGGTTGACGGTGTATTGCGTTCGAATATGCCGAAGCCACCCGGTCAGGCCGGGCGAAGGGATTTTATCGTGCTGAGTGTGCTGCGAACGGAATGGTTTGATGAAGTGAAAGCGCTGCTGGCAAACAAATTACAACAGTAAGCACTGGAATGGAAATGATCCCGGTACAGGTTTAGGAGCGGTGGGCTGTTGATCGGATGGTGATCTCCTGATGGTGGGGTCTCGAAGGGAAGTACTATGGAGGATCAATGAAGGTTCCATAAAGGATCCATGAAGGACCTATGAAGGTGCGTCGCTGCAGTATCGCTGGAGTGTCGCTACAGCATCCCTACAGTATCCCTACAGCTCCCTTGGTGAAACCTTATATAATGCTTATCTTCTCACATCGAATTGCCAATGAAGTTCAAAGGAGTAATACCGGAAGGGTATGAACTTGTCAATGGCCGGTATGGCAAATACCTGCGCAGGATAGCCGGCGACAGGCATGTGAATAAGGTGTTGGGCCGGAACAGCCGGTACGCGGGTGCAGTAAACACCACAGCCGCTACAATAAAAGATGGAATAGCCGGGGAACGGAAATATTGTTACGACGGTACCTTATACAACCGTTTAAGGGGTTTGTTGCTGGAAGGCGTTGGTCTCGCGGACAAATGGTGGACGAGAGACTGGCTTTGCGGGTTCGAGGCAAACATAGCACATGAACTGCGAACGGTAATTCAGTTTAAGAGCAGTTACGGTTTCAAACGCAATGTGCTGCAGGTGGAACTTGGGGAGTTGTTTCTCACCGAGATAACAAGGCGGAAAAAGAAGTTGTTTGATGCAGTACGTTTGTACGCCGTGGTATTGTTTATAAATGAAGAAAAAGGCGAATTCACCCGCTATCAAAGCGATCCTGCTGTTATTTCCCTGCGAACCAAAAGAATCGGGCTGGAGGTGAAGTGTGTAAAGAAACCTAA
>DASVBM010000324.1:0-2717 GCA_036375835.1 Chitinophagaceae bacterium
AGCCTGGTAGACGCACTGATCGGCAGCATCACGGCCCAGGGCAAAACAGTGGCCGTGCTCTGCGTGGATCCTTCCTCGCCGTTTCACCTCGGCGCTTTACTCGGTGACCGTATCCGGATGAGCGAGTGGTACAACCACCCCGGTGTTTTCATCCGTTCGCTGGCCAGCAGGGGAAGTCTTGGCGGGCTGCACCCGATGATCATCGAGATCGCGGAGCTGGTGAAAGTCGCCGGCTTCGATCATATTATCATCGAAACCGTAGGGGTAGGACAGAGTGAGATAGAGATCGCGGGGCTTGCCGATGTTACGGTAGTGGTGGTTGTTCCCGAAGCCGGAGACGAAGTGCAGACGATGAAGGCAGGGCTCATGGAGATCGCTGACATTTTCGTAGTAAACAAATCAGACCGGCCGGGTGCAGACAGCTTTGTAAAAAACCTCCGGCTGATGCTGGCACCCGCGTATAACCGCAAGGCCCAGGAAGCCGAAGTGGTGAAAACGGTTGCTTCTTCCGGCGAAGGCGTACAGGAACTGTATGAAGTGATACAGCGAAAGCTGCAGGATGGCGTGACGCCTGAAAAAAGATACTGGCTGCTCGCAGAACGCGCCTGGCACCTGGTGCAGGAGAAGCGCATGCGGAATGTAAATAAACAGTTGCTGCTTGAAAAGGTCCGGCAGTCGTTCGGACAACCGGGGTTCAATCTCTACCAGCTTGCAGAGGAGATGGACCGGTTAAACGCAGATGCATAACCTGCCCCGTGAAATATTTCTTTGGTATCAGTCTTCTGTTCTCTGCTGCTTTTCTTTTTTCCACCACCGGTAACCGATCACCCCGATCAGCGCGAAAGGCGTGAGCATGAGGTAAATGATCCCGGAATTAAGGCCGCGTGCCGGCCCTTCGCCTAACTGCGAGGCGGTCTTGGTACAGATGGAACACTGCGCGCTCAGCTGCAAGGACAGGAACAGGATGAACAGGAAAGAAATGAATTTTTTCATATACACACCTTTATCTCGCACCGGTTGGCGGTCAAAGTTAAGGCGGCGGCGGATTAAAAATCGTTAACTTTCATCCTCAAGCCAAAGCTATGCCTTCATCACGCAGAACATTCCTGCAACAGGTGGGTTCGCTGTCACTTGCTTTTGGTGCCGGCAGCCTGTTCAACCGCGCACACGCCGCTGATTTTGAATCCGCTTCCCGGAAAATAGCGCACCTGTCCGACGCCGCAGCAGCAACAGACGAAGACTACTGGTCCGTGATCCAGCAGGCCTTTACCGTCAACCCGAGTATCGTGAATCTCAATAACGGCGGCGTGAGTCCCTCGCCACGTATTGTACAGGAAGCGGTGGAGCGGTACAACAAACTGGCCAACGAAGGCCCTTCATACTATATGTGGCGCGTGATCGATATGGGCCGCGAACCGCTGCGGCAAAAGCTGGCAGCGCTGGCGGGCTGCGATACCGAAGAGATCGCGGTGAACCGGAACTCGACCGAAGCGCTGAACACCGTAATATACGGCCTGCCTTTGAAGGCAGGAGATGAGGTGATCGGTACGCGGCAGGATTACCCGAATATGATCAACGCCTGGAAACAGCGCCAGCAGCGCGAAGGGATCGTGTACAAACAGATCAGCTTCGACTTCCCGGTGGAAGACGATGAAGCGATCGTCTCCGCATTCGCCAAAGCCATCACGCCTGCAACGAAGTTGTTACATATCACGCACGTGATAAACTGGGTGGGGCAGATCCTGCCCGTGCGAAAGATTGCCGATATGGCGCATGCGAAAGGCGTTGAAGTGCTGGTGGACGGCGCCCACAGCTTCGGGCTGCTCGACTTCAACATACCCGACCTGAACGTTGATTATTTCGGAACCTCGCTGCACAAATTCCTCAGCGCGCCTATCGGCAGCGGCTTGCTCTGGATCCGCAAAGACAAGATCGAAAAGATCTGGCCGCTGCTCTGTAATGACAAACCCCGCAGCAACGACATCCGCAAGTTCGAATCGCTGGGCACCCGCAGCTTCCCGATCGAGCAGGGAATCGGCGAAGCCATCAATTTCCATAATGCCATCGGCAAAAAACGAAAAGAAGAACGGATCCGTTATCTCAAGAATTACTGGGCGGAAAAAGTAAAGGACCTGCCGAAAGTGAAGCTGCATACCTCCCTTAAACCGGCTTACTCCTGCGCGATCTGCGGTTTCAGCATCGACGGAATGACGCCACAACAGGTTGACCAGGAACTGTTCAGCAAATATAAAATCCATACCGTGGGTATCGTTTGGGAGAATATCTCCTGCGTAAGGGTAACGCCGCATGTGTACACGAGGGTGCAGGACCTGGATCGCCTGGTAAAAGCAATTGAAAGCATCGCTGCGGCCCGCGCTTAGATACTTACATCTTATCCACTTCTAACAAATCCTTGTACGCGCTGCCCGTGTTCATTTATTAGTTTTACGGCATGCGCATGCAGCAACTTGACCTCTTCGGCAGTTTCGATCCTCCTTCCGCACCCGCGGTAAAGGAGCAGCCGCGCGAAGAGAAGCCTGTTGTGGTGAAGGAATCCAAAGAAAATTACAGTCTCGCCGCCAACGCCGTTCCTAAAGCGGAAGAAGATAAGCCGGCTGCCGCCATCTTCGTGTCCATGCCCGCGAAACAAGCGGCCGAAGCCACGATGGATGAATTGCCACCCGCCGTTGCGCCTCCTGACGACGTGATTTTCGCAG
>DASVBM010000078.1:0-7934 GCA_036375835.1 Chitinophagaceae bacterium
GGCGGGTGTGAACCGCAGTAAGGTGATCGTGGTCGTGAACAAGGACCCGGAAGCTCCCTTCTTCAAAGCGGCGGATTACGGAATTGTTGGCGATGTTTTCGAAATTGTTCCTAAATTGACCGAAGAAATAAAGAAACTAAAGGGTATCTCGTGATATCCGCTAGTGCACATGAGAACTATACGCCGCAGCTTTTGCTGCGGCATTTTTTTATTCCTGAATGTAACCGGGTAACGGCCATTGTCCCGCGAACGGGCTAACTTCATCGCTTCATGATTATCACGGTACTGCAGATATTGATTGTGCTGGCGCTCATCGTCATTGTTATTGTTGCAGCATTCAGGCCGCGAAGGAAGAACATGGTGGAACTGCCGGAAAACCACCGCGGCCTGCTGAACGACTATGTTCGCTTCTACGCCAGGCTCGATGAGGACGGTAAGAAAGATTTTGAAAAGCGGTTACAGCATTTTCTTTCCGCGGTGAAGATCACCAGTGCCAATGCGGTCATCGAAGACCTTGACGTGGTCCTGATCGGTGCAGCAGCGATAATACCCGTTTATCATATCCGTGACTGGGAATACATCAACCTGCGGGAAGTATTGGTTTATCCCGGTAATTTCAATACCGACTTTGATCAACAGGGACCGGAAAGACAGGTGAGCGGGATGGTTGGTACCGGTGCGCTTCAGAATGTGCTCATCCTTTCAAAGTGGGAGCTGCGACAGGGATTCGTTGACAGCGGCAGTGGCCGCAACACCGCGATTCACGAGTTTGTACACCTGGTTGACAAAATGGATGGCACCTTTGACGGTGTGCCGGAGATACTGCTCGAACGGAAGTTTGTACCCGAATGGAAACAGTTGCTACAGGAAACTATCGAATCCATTAACCGCGGCGAATCTGATATCGATCTCTACGGGGGCAGCAGCGCCGTAGAATGCTTTGCTGTGATCTCTGAATATTTTTTTGAACAACCGGACACTTTCGCCGCCAGGCATCCCCGGCTCAATTTTTTCCTGCGAAAAATATATGTCCGTGACTGAAGCGCGCGGTATCACTCATGAACATACACCACATGATCCGCGGTCTTTGTTACAGTGTTTGCAATATTTGCAGTTTTTACAGGCTTTGCAGTCTTTTGCACCGGTGCAGGTGGCAAGTCCGCTTCCGGTAAGCCGGGCTGCGAACACCATTAGAGACATTGCGAAAGCAGCCGTCAGGAGAATAGTACGTTTCATGAGTCGGGTTTTCTCACATGATACGGCGAAATTCCGGTTCCTGCAAGCCCCCGGCAGATCCCTGCTCAGTGCTCCTCATCAAAATATATCTTGTAATAGCTCTTGCGCTTTTGTTCGTCAAATCCTTTCTCGATCAGCTCTGTGTTTCCGTGTATATATACATGGAAATTGCGGTCTAGTTTTAGAACCGACCTGAACATCCGTACCTGTTTGCGTGTCGCGGTCTCTGAGATCGGAAAACTGTCATCGAGCGTCAGTTCGAAATCGTTTTCATAGCGCTTACGGAAATCGCTGAACCTTTCGATCGCTTCGTCGTTGGCAAGCACCTCATCCGCAAACTCCTGCAGCCGGAACTCTTCTTTCTCCTTGAAATACCGGATCGACCTGTTTAAAAGGTCGATCTGGTCGGTACGCTTCAGGTCCATCGCTTTCGGCAATTCTTCGCTGATGAAACTACGGTATGCATCAAGCAGTTGGTTCGTCTGCGCGAATTCGTTTTGTTTCTGTTTCAGGCCAAGGAATTTATCCACCCAGTATACCGTCTCCTCGGTATTTGTCTGGTCGATCACCAGTACATCGAAACCGGTATCGGCGGAGGTATTGAAGATGATGCATCCCTTGTCTACCTTTTTCAGATTGATCGCCTGTTCCCGGTACTCGATGTCGAACCCTGATTCCGCAGCTGTTACATTAAGGTAAGGTTCTTTGCTCTCCGACTTGAACAACCCCACCGCGTCTGTTGCCTCGCCGTTATAAAAAAGGTCTTTTATATAGACAACATAAAACTCACCGGGTTTGATACGGGGATGGTCTGCGCTTTCGTAGAGATGGCGGGTAATGTCGCAACTGAATTCATGAAAGCGCGAACGATCATCAAAAATCGCCGAGGTATACTGGTACACAGGGTTCAGGTGCAGGTGCTGATTCACCTGGAAAAACCGGTAAACGCTGTTCACTTTCTGAAACGGTTTCAGAAAATACGCGGCCAGCAGTGAATGCAGCATCTCATCGCTTAGCTCGTAAGGATTTTGTGACAACCGCAGTGGCTGGTTCAGTCCTTTATTTCCAGCCTGGTGTATGCTTAACTTGTGCAGGGAAGCTTCTTCAATGCCGATCATTTGCGCCGGTGGTTTGCGGCAAAAATGGTGGGTTGGCCAGACATAAGCAAGCTGAAAACCGGTTGCCCCTGGTATTGGGGATAACCTGTTACAACCGTCGGGGGGTTTATATCTTTTTAAGGTCTTTACCCGGGATGATCAGCCGAACCAATATGCGGCCACAGATGGCCGTACAATTATTTTTTTCAATCCGGTATCGGGTTGCCGCCTTGCAGAAGATATACCGCTCTCCGGAAGTCAGAGTGTTAACTCCCGGTCAAAATAGCGTATCTACCGCAAACGCGTTTCCCTCAGCATCCTCCAGCAGGTAAAGTACGAGTTCGTAACGGATCAGCGGGTCATCCTGTTCGTATAGCGCTGCTATGAAATAACTGGTCAGCATGTACTCATTGCCATCAATTCTTTTTCCTTTGTGGTTCAGGATAGACTGCCAGATCGGTTTACTCCTGAAATCCTGCAGCGCCGACTGATAATGCTGGTAGGTTTCAGCATTATCAAAACCGAGCTTCACAATCACAAAACGACGGCCTGCTTTATCGAGTGCGGTCCTGCTGAACGACAAAACTTCAAACTTGCTCCGGGTTTCTGTTTCTGCCGTGTCGCGCAGCCAGCGGGTGAACACACTGTCTGTAGCCGTGGTGTATTTCTGGCTCAGGACAAACCCGTATTGTTCAGCCATTTCACGTTCAGTGCGGTACCGGCCTCCCCAGGCGTCCAGGTGATCATACATTGCGTCCAGCCCGAAGAAATAACCGTTTTGCCGCATCACATCTACGAATCTTGCTTTTGCGCTGAGTACCTCCAATACCGCATCACGGTTTTTTGCCAGAGCGTTACGCATTTTCGAAGGAGGCGTGTAGGTAAGCAGTGAATCATAATCAGCGACTGCAGCTTTATAATCACGCGTACGGAACGAATAATTATATAAAACAAAATACTTATCAAAAAGATACTGCGGCAGGTGTATGCCGGAGGCCAGTGCATTAACATTCGCCGCTTTTTCCGGTGAGGGATGTTCAAGTGCTTTGTACAACTCAAGCACCGTCTCATATTCTTTCTGATCAGCCAGCATTAACGCTGCAGCGTCGCGCCAGAAGATAGTTTCCTTCAACAGCAGCGAATCACTGCCGATGGAAGCTGATAATTTAGTCAGCGACTGCACCGCCTTTTCAAATTCGTTGGCTTCAACCAGGTAGAGCGCGCCAAAAAAGCTGCGATAGTCTGTTGGATACTCCGTGAGCTGCTCATGATATAAAGACGAATCGTGGCCTTCAAGATCGCGAACGACGGAGAAATAACTGTAGGGCTCCGTCTTGCCGAATGCGGGGTTGATGTATCGCCTGATCCGGTTGGTATAAACCGTATCCATGCCGCGCGGTACATTCGATGTCCGGCGCTTCGCATTTACGGGAAACAACGTTGCCGGTTGCCTGGGTTCAAAAGGCGGTACGGCATAAATACCATCTTTACGGATAAAGGTGTCGAGAAACGAATCCTGCGCATATACATCGGCAAAACCTGAAAACATCGTTACCAGCAAAAAAGCAGTATGGAATTTCATAGAAGTATGTAGGCAGGCAAGATAGGGAATTTTAGGAGCAGGAACCAGTTGGTGCTGCAGCTGAATATCCGGTCTGGAAATCAACCTTTCCGCTGCCTTTATGCAGGTATCTTCCCGGTCGCTCCAGCCCTACCAGGAACGTCTGCCTGAACGCAGATACGCAGAACGGAAAAATCGCCCACCATCGGGATATCAGCCGGGGGATCCGGGAATGTTTTTTTGTCAGTTCCGGAATGTCCGGGGTTAAAAGCGAGTTAGAATAAACAGGTTTTTCGTGGAGGAAAACCCATCTGAGAATACTGGAATGTGAATTGTGGCAAAACTGGAAAACCAGCAGACATGAAAACTTTTCGCGACCTTGCCGAAACGCAACAGCAATTGTTGCTGCGGTATCCTGTTTACATCACGCTGCTCGCTGCGGCAAAAGAGAACAAACCAGATGCAGGCGAGAAAAAACGCGCGCTGCAATTGTCACATATCCGCACGTACACGGCACCGGAGCCTTTACGGGATTTTTATCGTGAGGCTGAAAAGGTGTTCGAACCTGCTTTGAATGAACTGGACAGCATACTGCCCGGTGCTGCAAACGAACGGGAATCACTGATCACTGAACGGCTGAAGGAAATTGAGGAAATCACCCTGAAACTCGACCCCCATTATGCATCGATGCTGATGGAAAGCATGGAAGGTTTCAGAAGACATGTTTCAAGAGCACATAACAATGTACTGGAATATCTTATCTTCCCGGTAAGTCTTTCTAAAGTTGTCCGTTAGGCGTGTGTCAGAATCCTAGGCTACGGCTTTTGCATCTACCACAGTGATCTTGTTGAAATCGGTTCCGCTGTAGATCTTGGCGAACTCCAGGCTATTTGTTTTTTTCCAGGCGGTAAGATTCGCGTGGGTAACGATCCGCCAGAAATTCTTAGCCTTCAGGTCTTCGTAGTCTTTTCCCTGGATTAATATCCCGGCAATACTGTTCCGCTTTTTAAAGTCAAACTTCATGAGCTTGTTATCAGCAAGCTTTTCTGTTTCAACAAACTTTGCGATGGCTTCTGGTGTCATGGCGGTGAAGATAGTCTTTTAGGCGGTTTGTCACGCCAAACAGGCTTAAACATTAACATATCGCCGCCCTTCCGACCGTAGAATCAGGCAGTAAATACACGTGATGGCATCAGGTTGCTGTTGGCTGCTTCCGCTGCTTCAATAATAGTATAATCAGAAAGGATCAGCGCCCTTCCCTTCTTTACACAGACGTCATGCTCGAAATGCACACTCACCTTGCCGTCGCGGGTCCGCACGGTCCATCCATCGTCTTCAGTATATACTTCCCGGCTACCCATGTTGATCATCGGTTCAATGGCCAGTACGATGTTCTCCTTAAGCTTCGGACCATTTCCTTTTTTACCATAATTGGGCACCTGAGGATCTTCGTGAAGGCTGCGGCCAAGGCCGTGGCCCACCAGTTCGCGCACCACGCCATAACCATGGTCTTTTTCGGTGTGCTTCTGAATGGCAAAAGCGATGTCTCCTACCCGGTTCCCCACCACCGCCTGTTCAATTCCCTTGTACAGGCTTTCTTTGGTGATGTTCACCAGTTCTTTTATTTCTGCCGGCGCGTCGCCGATGATAAAGGTGTAAGCGTGATCACCATGCCAGCCGTTGAGGATCAGTCCCATATCGATTGTCACTACGTCACCGGCTTTCAGTGCAGTATTATTTGGAAATCCATGAACCACTACGTCATTGACGCTCGCGCAGATGTTATATGGATAGCCTTTGTAGTTGAGAAAACTGGGGATCGCTTTATGATCGCGCACAAAGTCTGCGCACAACCTGTCAATCTGGAGGGTTGTAACCCCGGGCTTCAGCATTTTGGCCACTTCCGTGAGGGTACGGCTCACCAGTAAAGCGGCTTGTTTCATCTCGCCGATTTCCGCATCTGTCTTTTGTATCATCATTCCATTCGGTCTTTTCATTCCTGCAAAACAACAGGCCTGCTACAACGGTAACAGGCCTGCAAATGTCAGTTTATTTTCCGAGAATTCTTTCTGAATTAACCCTGTGTCACGGTAGTAAGGGTAGTCTGCCTTCCCTGGATTCTTCCGCCTTTCATGAGTCCGTCGTACTGGCGCATGAGCAGATGCGTTTCCACCTGTTGAAGGGTATCGAGGATCACACCTACCATAATCAGCAGTGAAGTACCACCGAAGAAAGTACTGAACTGAGAGCTCACACCCAATAACTGGGCAAAGCCGGGGAGGATACCAACTACCGCAAGCAGGATGGCTCCCGGCAGTGTGATCTTATCCATGATGGCGCCTATATAATCCGCGGTTGGCTGGCCCGGTTTTACACCAGGTATGAAACCGTTGTTCCGCTTCAGGTCTTCGGAAACCTGCTTCGGATTAAAGATCAGCGCGGTATACAGGAAGGTGAAACCGATCACCATAACGCCGTAGATGAGCATATACCAGCCGTTGCTGTGATCGTTAAAGGTACGCGTAAGCCAGGTAGCTGATTCGCTGTTCCGGAAACCGGTAAATGATACCAGTGTAGGAAGGAACATGATAGCCTGCGCAAAGATGATGGGCATTACACCGGCACTGTTCACTTTCATCGGCAGGAACTGGCGGGCGCCACCCACCTGCCTGTTGCCAACGATCTGCTTGGCATAGTTGATAGCTATCTTACGTACACCCTGTACCAGTACAATCAATCCCATAATGATCGCAACCAGCACAGCGATTTCAATCAGGAAGATCAGCAGGCCGCCACCGCCTTTGGCTTCTTTGGCGCGGAACTCCTGGATCAGTGACTGCGGAAGACGAGCGAGGATACCCACCATGATGATGATGGAAGTACCGTTGCCGAGGCCCTTATCCTGTATTTTTTCGCCCAGCCACATCACGAAAAGTGTTCCGGCTGTGAGAATGATGACGGTAGTGAGTGCAAAGTATGGTGCGAATGCCGGGATTTTTGCCTCTACGTAACCGGGACTGTTCAGCAGGCCAAGGTATGCGCCGGCCTGGAAAATCGTTACCACAACAGTGAGGTAGCGGGTCCACTGGTTGATCTTTTTCCTGCCGCTCTCGCCTTCCTTCTGAACTTTCTGCATTTGCGGAACCAGGATGGTCATCAGCTGCATAAAGATGGAAGCCGAGATATAGGGCATGATACCAAGGGCAAGAATAGAAGCCTGCGAGAATGCTCCACCCGCGAACATGTCGAACAGACCTAATAAACCGCCATTGGAAGCTGCGCTTGCCTGTGCGGCTTCGATCTTGTTCGGATCAAGGCCGGGTAAAACAATATGGGTACCAAAACGGTAAACGAGTATGAGTGCAAGGGTAACGATGATCTTATCTTTCAGCTCATCGATAGTCCAGATATTCTTCAGGGTCTGTATTAATTTTTTCACTGGGAACTTTGTTAAGCGTTATGCACTAAAAACCAAAAGACGCATTCTTTTCAAATGCGTCCGAAGTTATGGATTTACTTGATAACTTCTACGCTGCCACCAGCTGCTTCGATAGCTGATTTAGCTTTCTCACTTATTGCATTTACCTTGAATGTGAGCTTTGTTTTCAGCTCGCCGTTTCCAAGGATCTTAACTTTATCCGTCCTGCTGATGAGACCGTTGATGTAGAGATTCTCCAGCGTGAACTCAGTGAAACCGTATTTTTCTGCCAGCTGATCAATCTGACCAAGGTTGAATACGGTATACTCTACCCTGTTCGGGTTTTTGAATCCGCGTTTGGGGATACGGCGCTGAATCGGCATCTGTCCGCCTTCATGTGCGTTCTTACGCTGGTAACCGGCGCGGCTCTGTCCACCCTTGTTACCCTTTGTTGAAGTTCCTCCTTTACCGGAAGCTTCACCACGTCCGAGTCTCTTTTCCTTGTGTGTTGATCCTTCTGCTGGCCTGAGTGTGTGTAATTTCATTTTTTGTTGATTTTGAACTTACGGGGAATCACCCCTCGCAGTATAATGATTAAAAATCCAAATACTAAAATTCCAAA
>DASVBM010000470.1:0-2644 GCA_036375835.1 Chitinophagaceae bacterium
TCACCCCATTTCAGGCTGTCTATTACACTCTTCAGCCTTGGAATGGACTTCGGACCGAAATACAATTGCGCGGCCGCGTCCATCGCGCGTTTGCGGGTAAGGCTGTCTTTACTGTTGAGATCTGCAAAGAACCTGTCGAGCTTGGACTGGAAAACAGAAGTGGTATCGGAAGCCTGCGGTACGAAACTGCGGATGAACTCCGTTACAAAGTCATTATTTCCGGACAGGGTATCGGTCACGGCTATGATATCAAAAAGCCTATTGTGCTGAAGGATCGCCGCATAGACCAGTTTCCGGGACGAGTTGGTGTCGGTAAACACATACTTGTAGCCAAAACTGTTGCCGGTTGGCCTGAGTGTTTCTCTGGACCGCAGCACCATGTCTGCTTCAAGTGCGTCTACCGGGTATTCGTTCTCAAAGAACCGCGCTGTATCGCGTGAAAAATAATATTTCGGGAAACGGGTGACAGTAACCACGGCGGATTCACCGGTGGAATCATTGTAGAACGTGGCACTGCGTCTCTTCTCCCCATAGCTGTAGTACTCCGTCTGGTTAATGAACTCCTCACTGGCGGCTGCTTCCAGCATCTTACGGAGTTCGGGGTTGAGGCTGGGCTGGAAGGGCGTATTCACCCGGAAAGAATAAAAGCTGTCGACAAACGAAGCCGGGGACTCTTGTTTGAATCCGGTGACGGCGAAGGTAGAAACCAGGTCCTTCCCTTCCCGCTTTTTCGGAGTAGTGGAAGCCACCAGGTAATAATGCGGGCCACGGATCATCGCCCGGGCGCGCAGCGTTCCGCCGTCTTTCAACGAGAATAGCATATCCAGCGCAGGGTATCCTCCCACCTGGCTGAAACTCCGGCTTTCCTGTTTATCGATAAACTCGGAGCCCTTCAGGCTTTCTTCAACGAGTGAAAGATCGAAAGTATCTTCTTCAATAAAACCGTAGTTCGGGATTGTCTTTTTCCAGACCATATAGGCTTTGCCAGTGGATTTGTCTACGGCTTCATACTGCCAGGTATCGAGGAAATCTTCCGATGTACGGCGCTGTAAGGCAAAAGGTGTGTGCGGCAATTCCATTCTGAAACCTCCGGTGCCCGTTTCAAACACCTGCGGCTTAGGGGTGAGTTCCTCCATTGAGATAGAAGAAAAGAATTCAGCGGCTTCTTTACCCTGCACATAATCGTCATTGCCGCTCATCTTGAATACCAGTACTTCGAACGGCGTTACAAAAATATTATAGCGCTGGATATCGCCGCGACGCGTTCTGTTGGTAATATCAAATCCTTTATAGCCGTTTCTTTCAATGCTGTTCCGGCTGAGTATCTTTCCCGGAATGTTTTCATACAGCAGGCTGTCAACCTTTCGCAGTACCATAGCCTCGTTTTCTCCCAGCATAGCCGCGTGGGTGGGTACGCGGGTAAGCATATAGTAAGAACCGTTCTCCATGTCGGCATACTGCCAGCTGGGGTTATCGTTACGCTCGCTGCGTTTGAAGAGTTCGCCGGGCATCATCATTTTTACAAATCCATCGGCGGTATGTACCGGGTTGAATTTTACCGGTACGTGGAGTTTATCGATCTTCTCTTTCTGCAATGCGTCCCGGTTCTGCATCATGATCGGGCGAAGCCGGTATCCCTTCTTCCTGAGGAGCTCGATCACTCCTCTTTCACCGGGCAGGTGCGCGGCACCTACGCCCACGAAAAGCGACTGTTTCTTCAGGATAGAGTCGATTGAATTGGCCTGGATCTCGTTGCGCTTGTAAAGGAATTTTTCATTGAAGGCCGGTGACATTTCCAGCTTCTTCTCGAGGGAGTCGAGCAGGTCGAGGTCACCCTTGCGGTAAGCTTCCTGCAGCTTTTTCTGCACCTCGTAATAGTTCTCGTCACCGTCAAAGTCATAGCCATAGTCTCCCTTCTTCTTTTTGGCACGCTCGATAGCCATGTCCTGGTATCCTTCCATGATCACTTTCTGGGTTTCCCAGTAATCTTCCACCCCGCCGGATTGCTTGCCTAGCTTACGGCCGGTCTGGTAGATATATAGGTCCAGGTAGGTGTTTTCTTCAAAGTCGGCCTGCTGCTGCATGTTCCGGTAGAGCAGCCCATTGATAACCGTCGGCTCTTCACTGAGTG
Organism: Chitinophagaceae bacterium; assembly: GCA_036375835.1. GTDB lineage: Bacteria > Bacteroidota > Bacteroidia > Chitinophagales > Chitinophagaceae > JAEZDC01. The sequence goes on from DASVBM010000470.1 coordinate 2,132, forward strand.
CCATGCGAATCGCGTCTTCATAGCGCTGCAGGCGGAACGATTTCTCATTGATATAGCCGGTGCGGGCGTCTTTAAAATAACTGGTCAGCGCCTGTTCCGCGTCCTGCATCCGGAACATATCCGGCTGCCAGTACTTCGGGTTCAGTTCCAGTGCCACCATGTCGCTGTTCCGGATCGCATGGTAAAACGAATCGCTGAGGTGGAAGACCATCTTGCTGCTCACGTGCATGGTACCAAACAGGTAGGACGGCTTTTCGAGGCCGTTGCCGGTAATTTCCCACAACAGGCTGTTGTAGCGGGGTGGCTTTTTGGCGGTTTGGGCAGAGAGGTGGGAAAAGGTTAGCAGGGCTGAAATCAGGAGAAAAACAGGGTAAAACTTTCGGATCATTATGGTAAATTATACAGCGCTGAAGATCACTAAAACTGCCGATTCCATAAAATAATTCACCGATTTTGGAGTACACATGCCTAATCTTTGGAATCTGATAACATCAGCCACGAAAATTCCGGCCG
>DASVBM010000429.1:0-2261 GCA_036375835.1 Chitinophagaceae bacterium
CCTGCTCTTCGGGAACTTCATCCCAGAATCCCATCTTCGAGAACTTCCGGATGCGGCGATCGACGCGTTCTTCGGGATTGAGTTGCTTCAGTTCCTCCAGTGAGCTGAGGATATGATTTTTCAGGATCTCCGCTGCACCGTCGTAATCCCAATGGGCGCCCCCGTCCGGTTCCGGAACAATCTCATCCACCAGGCCAAAGCCCTTCATGTCTGTAGCGGTGAGGCGGAGTTGTTCCGCGGCGATTTCCTTTTTTTCCCAGCTGCGCCAGAGGATGGAGCTGCAACTCTCGGGTGAGATCACGGTGTACCACGTGTTTTCCATCATCAGCACCTTATCTCCTACCCCGATTCCGAGCGCGCCGCCACTGGCGCCTTCACCGATAATGCAGCAGATCACCGGTACTTTCAGCCGGATCATTTCGTAAATATTACGTGCGATCGCTTCACCCTGGCCGCGTTCTTCGGCTTCCAGCCCCGGGTAAGCGCCGGGAGTATCGATCAATGTAACAATCGGCTTATTGAATTTTTCCGCCAGCCGCATCAGCCTCAGTGCTTTCCGGTATCCTTCGGGATTTGCCATTCCGAAATTCCGTTGCTGGCGGGTTTTGGTATTGATCCCTTTTTGCTGGCCGATGAACATGACGGTCTGGCCTCCCAGGTCCGCGAAACCGCCTACCATTGCTTTATCGTCCTTTACATTCCTGTCGCCATGCAGCTCCAGAAAACTGGTAGTCATTTTCTGGATGTATTTCAGCGTATACGGGCGGTCGGGATGACGGCTGAGCTGAACGCGTTGCCAGGGCGTGAGGTGTTCGGTGATATCTTTTCTTTTCTGGAGTATCGATTCCTCCAGCTGACGGATCGTTTGCGTGTAATCAATTTTCGGATTCTTTTCCGCGAGTTTCTGGTTCTGGTCGATCTGCTCGTATAACTCTTTGATCGGCTGCTCAAAGTCGAGAAACTGGCGATTCGGGTATTGCGGCATGTTTTGCGTTTCGGTTCAGCGGGTAAAATTAGGGGATATAATAAAAACGCGGTCATTTGCATTGTCTTTTGACGGGGAAGTACCGCTGTTCAACAACCAACCATTAAACGCCGGCCAATCCAGTTACGGCAAATGGACTATTGGTAGGTGTGATGGAAAGAGGATCGTTTAGCATGGCCAACAATAGCCGCATTCGCCGTTCGGACTGGGAAATAGGTAAAAATGAATGACTTTAGAACGTAGTGAAACCGGAGTAAAACTATATTCAAACAAAAAAAACTGAAATGCAGGCTCGGCATTAAGACATACAATGACATAGAACAAAAAAGCCCCTCATTGAGGAGCTTTTGCGGACCGGACGGGACTCGAACCCGCGACCTCCGCCGTGACAGGGCGGCATTCTAACCAACTGAACTACCGATCCTTCCGCTGAAAAACCGGACTTTACTCCTGTTTTCGGGACGGCAAAGATAAGGGGAACAGGATTTTTAAAACAAATCTTTTTATTGATAAAATTTAAATTTTATCCGGAAACTACAATGCGATCTGTATCAGATTCCGCGCTACAATTTATAGTAAGATCCTCATCGATTTCTTACACATCCAGCTTACCTAAAAGCAGCACCAGCCTTTGTTTACAAACCGTTTATTTTTATAGAGGTGAAAAAAAACTGCTAAAAAGTTCTCTAAATGTGAACTTTAATTATATCAACCCTAACTTTGCCATGAGAGTTCATTTAGTAAGAAAGGATACTGTTGAAGATTTTGCAGTAAAGCATGCAGCAAGCAGACCAGCACTCGAAGATTGGTTAACGAAGATCAGGAATGCGAATTGGGAAGCGCCGGAAGATATCAACGATACATTCAGTGCTGCAGATTTGTTAGGGAATGGCAGCAAACGTGTTGTCTTCGATATCGGCGGTAATAATTACCGGATGATCTGCAAGTACTGGTATGGAGATACCAGGGTACACCTGTACATAAAATGGATCGGAACACATGCAGCGTACGATATGCTTTGCAGGAAAGGCAAACAATATACAGTGGATGACTTTTAAACCATTTTGATATGCCAGCAACTACTTTAAAGTATACAGTTATAAAGAATAAAACCCAGTACAAACAATATTGCAAAACACTGGAGGATCTTCTGGATAGTGGTGCTAAAACAAGGGAACTATCCAATGAAATTGAATTATTGTCCCTTCTCATCGAAACCTGGGATGAACAACATAACAGCTTCAACGAACTTGACCCTGTACAACTCATCCATTCA
>DASVBM010000479.1:0-11215 GCA_036375835.1 Chitinophagaceae bacterium
ATGACAACAATCTGCGCACGATCTTCTTTTGCAAGGGAGCGCTCGAGACGGTTCGGAAGTTCGGATGGCCGCCGGACATTATCCATTGCAGTGGTTGGATGACGGGCCTGATACCTGCTTACATCAAAACAGCATATAAGAAAGAACCGGTGTTTTCGCACAGCAAGGTGGTTTACACCATCGGGCAGAATACGTTCAAAGAGAAACTTGGTCCCGATTTCGTGAAGATGGCGATGATCAATGCGAACATTAAAGAAAAAGACCTGGAGCCTGTAAAGGAAGCAACGAATACCGCGATGTTCCGGATCGGTGCAACCTATGCCGACGCAATAACTTTCGGAGCGGAAAAGGTGGATAAGAAACTTGTAGAAGAGTTCAGCAAGGTGAGGGGCAAGAAGGTGGTTCCTTTCAAAGGATGGGATTCCGATTTAACAGAGTATTTAGAACTCTATAACGACCTTGCGAGCAAGTAACCAAACCACCTTAAACAGCTATCTGTGAACCTAAGACCGGCCTTTCTATTCACTTTACTTATATTCATTTTTGCCTCCTGCACCAAGATTGAAAGCACCGAAATAGGAACGGGACTGATTCCGCCGGTTGACAACATCAATACTTTTGACACCAGCCTTGGAACAGTGACGCGTAACGCGTACGATACCGGTTATGTTTACCCGCTGCGGAACGACAACATGGTATTGGGCCGCATCAGTAACGACCCGCTGTTCGGAAAGACGACAGGCATCATCAATGTTCAGTTGCAGCCAGAGTATATGCCTTTCCGTTTTCGCGGAATTTACGACAGCCTGAAACTTGATTCAATGGTTCTGGTGCTCAGCTATCGCGGAGTATGGGGAGATACAAATGTGTTACAGAAGCTGAATGTTTATGAAATTGATCCGGCTTCAAAATTCTCACCGGATTCGGTTTACGCTACCCGTATGCATATTTCTTACCTGCCGACAGTGCTTGGATCAGCAACGGTTGACGTAAGGAAATTGATCAAGAACGATACCCTGGAACCGTATGGAGAGGTAGTCCGGAATAACCAGATCAGGATTAAGATCACGGATCCGAATATCCAGCAACGCTTATTCCAGGACACCACAACGTTGCAGTCGGATACTGGTTTTAAACTTAAATTCAAAGGATTCGCTATCGTGCCCGATACTGCGTTCGGAGGTAACGCGCTGATGGTGGTGAATCTTGCCGACAACAATACCAAGGTTGCGTTTTATTACCGCGGCAGGCTGGCCGGCGCAACACAATCTGATACGGCAGCAACTTATTTCCGGCTCACATCACGGTCGGCTTATGCCAACCAGGTTATCCGCAACCCGGTTGGGGCCGAATACCTGGCCACACTTGATGCAGCGCCCGACAGCCTTGTTTACCTGCAGACCAGGCCTGATGCTCCCTACACCAAAATCCGTATACCAGGGCTTGACAGTTTACCCAATGCGATAATTCACCGTGCGGAGCTTATCGTAGAACAGGTGCCGAACCCTGCGACGCCGGGTATGGACGACTATTTCTCGCCGCCGGCATTGTTCCTATCGGCGTACAGCACCGATTCTTCAAGGAAATTCATACTTCCCGGGGGCGATGTGCAGTTTGACAATACAGGGGTTACCAATCTCGCGAGCTTCGGAGCCTATCCGTACCGGCGCAACGTGAACGGGCAGAATATTACATTCTACGCGTTCAACATGACGAGGTATGTGCAGGGTATCGTTACAAATAAGAACAGAAGTTTCGACATGGTATTGTCTGCACCTTTTGCCGATTATATTTTTGCGGTGGAGAACCTCAACTCGATTATACCGGTGAGCGGTTCCGGGGTGCTTAACCCGCTTGCGCTGGGAAGGATCCGGGCAGGAGGCGGGACCCACAGCAGCCACCGGATGCGGTTACGCATAGTTTATACACGGATCTGAGCCGCAGCGGCAGCGCCTGTTTTTTGTATACTTACACAACCTATATTTGCGGCTTGTAAGATTACCCGGCCTAAGGCTGTGGCCTTTGCGCGGGGGCAACCAGAACAACAATTCATCAAACAGAAATTCTAAAATCTCAATTCCCCATGCCTTATTTGTTTACTTCGGAGAGCGTGTCAGAAGGACATCCGGATAAAGTGGCCGACCAGATCTCCGATGCGTTGATCGACAATTTTCTCGCATTCGATCCCAATAGTAAAGTTGCCTGTGAAACACTGGTTACAACCGGTCAGGTAGTGCTCGCTGGCGAGGTGAAATCGAAAGCTTACCTCGACGTGCAGGAAATCGCCCGGAACGTGATCCGCCGGATTGGTTATACAAAGAGTGAATACATGTTTGAAGCGAGTTCCTGCGGTGTTCTGAGCGCGATTCACGAACAGTCTTCCGATATCAACCAGGGCGTTGACAGGAAGAAAAAAGAAGAGCAGGGCGCAGGCGACCAGGGAATGATGTTCGGTTATGCAACCAACGAGACAGAAGACTATATGCCGCTGGCGCTGGACCTCGCACACAAGCTGTTACAGGAACTGGCTGCGTTAAGAAGAGAGAATAAGCAGATCAAATACCTCCGCCCGGACGCGAAAAGCCAGGTTACACTCGAATACGATGATAACAACCGTCCCGTGCGGATCGATGCGATCGTTATTTCAACGCAGCATGACGAGTTCGACACCGACGCGAAGATGGCGAAGAAGATCTATGACGACATGGTGAACATCCTGATCCCAAGGGTGAAGTCGAAGTATAAAAAATATTCAAAGCTTTTCAATAACAATATCAAGTACCATATCAATCCAACGGGGAAATTCGTGATCGGCGGACCCCACGGCGACACGGGTCTTACCGGAAGGAAGATCATCGTGGATACCTATGGCGGTAAGGGTGCACATGGCGGTGGTGCGTTCAGCGGTAAAGACCCCAGCAAAGTGGACCGTTCGGCTGCCTATGCTACGCGCCATATTGCCAAGAACCTTGTAGCTGCAGGCGTTTGCGACGAGGTACTGGTGCAGGTTTCTTACGCAATCGGTGTGGCACAACCCACGTCTATTAACGTGAACACCTACGGAACAGCCAAAGTGGATATGAATGATGGCGAAATATCAAAACTGGTGGAATCCATTTTCGATATGCGCCCGTATTTCATTGAACAGCGTCTGAAACTGCGTAACCCGATTTACAGTGAGACCGCTGCATATGGCCACATGGGCCGTCAGCCGCAGATCGTCGAGAAAACTTTCACTTCCCCTGATGGTAAGTCAGTAAAGAAAAAAGTAGAGCTGTTTACCTGGGAGAAACTCGATTATGTTGCGAAAGTGAAAAAAGGTTTCGGCCTGAAATAACGGCAGATAGCATAATGAAGAGCCTCCTTTTACAGGAGGCTTTTTTATTGCGCAGCTTTCGGTTTCTTTGTGTTGCTATGGCGTATCATAAACACGGATCATTTCAAAACAGTAAAAACATCATTGCAGGCCGGAACCCGGTAGTGGAAGCATTGAAAGACGATCAGCCGATCGACAAACTGCTGCTTTTCAATAACGCTTCCGGTGAGGTGATCAACGAGATACGCCGGCTGGCAAAAGAAAGGAATGTTCCGGTTCAGTACGTTCCGAATGAAAAGCTGAACCGGATCACCAACACACAGCACCAGGGTGTGATAGCGTTCCGCACTGCTGTTACCTACCAGTCACTGCAGGACGTGATCAGTTTTGTGAACGAATCCGGAAAGCTGCCTCTCTTTCTGCTGCTCGACGGTGTGACCGACGTTCGCAATATTGGTGCGATCGCAAGGTCGGCGGTATGTTGCGGTGCACAGGCGATCATCATTCCCGACAAAGGGGTCGGTGCTTTAAATGAAGATGCGGTGAAGGCCAGTGCCGGGGCCCTCAGCATGGTCAATATCTGCCGGGTAAACAGCCTGATGAAAGCGGTGGATGAATTACACCTGAACGGAATTAAAGTATACGCCAGCGAAATGAAGGCCACACAGCGGCTGTTTGACCTGGATATGAAGGAGCCGGTTGCTATTGTGATGGGAGGAGAAGAGCGCGGTGTTTTTCCCGGGCTGATGAAGATCTGCGATGGAAGTTTTCAGATACCTATGGCGGGAGAATTTGAATCACTGAATGTATCGGTTGCCTGCGGTATGATCCTTTACGAAGCCATGAAGCAGAGAATGTTGTAGGCGGCCTCGATGTTTGTTAAGAATTAAATCTCATATCTTCTGATGATATAGATCATAGTGTAATCTCTGTAGTGGCGATACTTTCGCACAAATAAGTGCGGTATGAAAATTCCTACCAGGTACATTACAGCGGAAGAAGCGATTTCCCTGATCCAGTCGGGCGACCGGGTGTTTGTGCATGGCAGTTCCCAGACGCCGGTGACCATGCTGCAGGAAATGGCGCGCCAGTCTTACCGGTTAAAAAATGTTGAACTGACATTTATCTCGGTTTATGGTGATATAGAAATAGATAAGCCACAATACGCCGACAGCTTTCATATCAATTCGATGTTTGTCTCCGCGAGTATCCGCCAGGCGGTGAATGAAGGGCGCGCGGATTATATACCGGTGTTTTTATCCGAGATCCCGTCACTATTCAATAAGGGGATTCTGCCGCTGGATGTGGCCATCGTGCAGGTGTCACCTCCCGACAAGCATGGGTATTGTTCACTGGGTGCTTCCGTTGACATTGCCCGCGCGGCGGTGAACTCGGCCAAGCACGTGATCGCACAGGTGAATCCGAATATTCCCCGCACGCATGGCGACGGAATCGTACACAGCAGTCGTTTCCGTTGCATGGTGTATTGTGAAGAACCGCTGCACGAAGCCTGTTTCGGAGACCGGGTTACGCCTGAAGAAATGAAAATAGGGGAGTATGTGGCAAGCCTGATTGATGATCGTTCCACTCTGCAGATGGGCATCGGTGCGATTCCCGATGCGGTGCTGCGTTCGCTGACCAATCACAAAAACCTAGGTGTGCATACTGAAATGTGCAGCGACGGTATTATAGAACTGGTAGAGCGCGATGTGATCAATAACAAATACAAGTGCCTGCACCCCGGGAAATCCGTTGTCGGGTTCGCACTTGGCAGCCGGAAATTATACGACTATGTAGATGATAACCCTGCATTCGCTTTCCTGGATATCAGTTATGTCAACGATCCTCATGTTATCAGGCGAATGAGCAAAATGATCGCGATCAACAGCGCAATAGAAGTAGACATCACCGGCCAGGTTTGCTCGGATTCGATCGGGCTTTACCAGTATTCAGGCATCGGAGGCCAGATGGATTTTATGCGTGGTGCAGCACTAAGTGAAGGTGGTAAACCAATCATCGCGATACCTTCGCGGACCGCGAAAGGTGTACCACGAATTACACCGATCCTGAAAGCGGGAGCCGGCGTAGTAACTACACGCGCGCACGTCCACTATATTGTTACAGAATACGGCATTGCTTATCTCTATGGTAAAAACCTCCGCCAGAGAGCAAAAGAGCTGATCCGCATAGCGCATCCGGAGGACAGGGAAATGCTGGAGCGCGCGGCCTTCGACAGGTTCAAACAATTTGAATATAACCCGGTAATGGAGGAGGCAGTATTAGTATGCTGATATTTAAAGAGCTTACGTTCGACGCGGCCCATTACCTCACTTCCGTTCCTGAAGGGCATAAATGCAGGAATATGCACGGCCATACCTACCGGTTAAAGATCTGGCTCGACGGGCCACTTAATGACAATGGCTGGGTGATGGATTTCACTGAACTGAAAAAAGCACTGTTGCCGGTAACCGAACAGCTTGACCACAACGTGCTGAATACAGTACCCGGGCTTGAGAATCCAACCTGTGAACTTGTTGCAGTGTGGATCTGGAACCAACTGAAACCCGGGCTTCCGATGTTAAAAAAAGTGGAACTCTACGAAACACCCGGATCGGGGGTGATATACGAAGGAGACTGAAATGGAAAATAAATCAACCGAAATGAACCACCATATCGCTGAATTTATCAGTGCTCAGACTGTCATGACGATCGCTACGGTTGATGCAGGCCTTCCGCACTGCGCGATGTGCTTTTATGTTTTCATGGAAGACAGCAATACGATTGTGTTCAAGTCAAAGCCAACCACACAACATGTGCAGCAGGCAAAACAAAACAACCAGGTAGCGGGAACTATCCTGCCAGATAAACTCAACCCCGGAAAAACGAGCGGCATCCAGTTCACCGGCATCTTCAGAGAGACAAGCGATGAACTCCATGACCCGGCCTCCAAAGCATATTACCGGAAATATCCCTTTGCTGCCGTTGTACCGGGGGAGATATGGACGATTGAACTAACCTCAGTGGTGTTTACAGATGCAATGCTGGGTTTCGGAAAGAAAAGAACCTGGGAGCGCAACGTCGTTGTAACTGCATAAAAAAAGAGCGAAGGTGGCTTCGCTCTTTCGGATTACCGGGCCATATTACCGGTTAAATACACCGGAAATCTTTTCCTTAATACCTGTGGGACCGACAGGTTCATTTTTCAGGAAGGTTTCAACCTGCTTTCCAATCCCATTCGGCATTTTGTCTTTCAGGTAAGTAACAACAGTGTCAACTGTTTTATTTGCCTGCTCCTCGTTGAGGTTGACTTTCTGCATCAACGTTTTGATAATTTCTTTCATGTCACAGGATTTTATATGAACAAATCTAAATGGCCAGGGCCAGGGCGAGTTGCAAGGTAAAGCCGTACTGCAGGTCGGATAAATGAGTTAAGTCAACCGGGTGTTGTTTGTCGACAGGCGGTGCCTGAGTCTGAGGCGAAATCGTCTATCTTTCAGGCAGGCAGCTACTTACGTAATAATTATTCCTTAACAAACTTCCTGTTAACTTCGGAAACTAATCTTCCGGTATGAAATGGCTTGGTATCCTGTTCGTTTTGTTTTCGTTCGAAGCGTCTGCCCAATGCAAGACTTTCCTGATCAATCCCAAGGGTGATACGATCAACTGTACCGATTACGAGGGGAAGAAACAGGGGTACTGGCTGACCCGGGTTCAGCCGAATCGTGGAAATCCCGGTTACGACGAAGAAGGTTATTATGCAAATGGCCTGAAGGAGGGTACCTGGTACCAGTACTCGCAAATGGGTGACGTGCAGGCGATCGAGAACTATCGCTGGGGCTTGAAAGACGGGATCTCAAAATACTATCATGTAACCGCCGGGCTGATCCGCGAGGAAAGCTGGAAAGCCGTGAATCCTTCCGATCCTTATGACACAGTGGATGTGGAAGATCCCTACAATCCGGGAATTTTCAATAAGGTGCGTGTGAAACTTGACGGCAAATCTTATAAGCACGGTACCTGGAAGCTTTATGATCCCTATAGCGGTGCGCTCGTAAAAACAGAGAAATGGTACATGAATGAACTGGAATCGGAGCGCAAAAAACGGGAGGCGCTGGCCTCGAAAGCGAATTCTGATTCTACCTCAGCTCCCAAAACAGATTCGGTTAAAACCGCTACTAAAGTAAAACCACAGGAAGTACTGGACTTTGAAAAGAAAAATGCGGGGAAGAAAAAAGTCAGGGTTCGCGATGGCCGCACAGGTGGTTAATCGTCCAGCTTTGTGAACTTTCCATCCCAGCTGACCGCTTTTACTGTAGCGGTATAATAGATCTCGCGCCCTTCTACCCGGCGGATTTTTACATTCATTTCATCACCTGGCCCCATGGGGAATGAAGGTACATTTACCCTCAGTACGGTGATGTTGTATTCACAGGAATTGACCCATTCCAGTTTCGTTTTGATCGTTCCCTTCTTATGGTATTCAGTGAGGGACGTGTCGTGTATCACGACGACGATCTCCTCGTCATCGGCCATATAACTGAACTTTCCTTCGTGCATGATATTGCAGTTATCAGCAATGGTGAAAGCAAAAGCAGAGAATATGGTGATAAGAAACAGCAGGACCCGGGGTAGCATACAGCTTGTTTGTATAAAGTTAATCATTCTTATTAAACCATTCGCGGAAGAACAGCAACTGGTAACGAACTGCGTTTGCCCAGTATTTCCAGTCATGTGCCCCCGGACGTTCGATATAGTCGTGCGGTATCTTCCGGTTCAGCATTTTCTGATGTGCGGCCCTGCTCATACTGAAAATAAAGTCATTGACACCACAGTCGATAATGAATGCAATGGAATCTGCCGGGTTGTATCGCTCCAGCAGGTTCACCACACTCCAATCCTGGTAGTATCTCAGATTCTGAATCGTGTCTCCGAGCCGCCTGGGCACGTCGTAACTTCGTTTAATTGTGCTCACATCGAGTGCGCCACTCATACTACCTGCAGCGCCGAAAACTCCGGGATGTCGCAAAGCCAGGAACATCGCACCATGTCCACCCATGCTGAGGCCTGTAATGGCCCGTGCTTTCCGGTCACTGATGGTTGGGTAATGCGTGTCAATGAACTGCGGTAATTCTGTTGAGGTGAATGTCTCATAGCGATATGAAGAGTCCACCGGGCTGTCGAAATACCAGCTGCTCCAGGCCCCGTCCGGGCATACAATAATCAGCCGAAGGGCATTGGCCAGACGGTCAAGAGCAGGAACGCGACGGATCCAGTTGGCATAGTCGCCCGCATAGCCGTGCAACAGGTAAACCACCGGGAAACGGGCGCGATGTTTCTTAATTTTTTTTGGTGTGATCACTACACAGCTTACGTTCTTCTGCATCGATTCACTGTACACACGCACAGTATCCACCCTTGAAAAAGCAGATTGTACCAACAGGCAGGAGATGAGCAGCAGCGAAAAACGCATAGATATCCTTTCCGGCAAATTTGCGTTATTTACCGGATTTATAAACCGGTCATCGATTGTAGAGTTCCACAAGCTGTTTAAGCTTATCTTCTATGCTACGGTTTACCTGCCCGGGCAGCAGGCGCCAGGCCCAGTTACTGTCTGCTGACGCAGGAACATTCATCCTGGCAGATTCATCCAGATTCAGTACATCCTGCATTGGCAGGATCGCGATCCTCGCAACAGATCCATAGGCCATCCTGGCCAGTATCCAATGAACTTCATCTTCAGTAACCGGCTTGCCTGCATACAGTGCGAGCAGGCGTTTCGTTGATTCATCGGCCGACCTGTACCAGCCAAGGGTAGTATTGTTGTCGTGGGTGCCGGTATACACCAGGAAGTTGCGGGAGTGATTATGCGGGATATGCAGTGAACGCGGCATGTCGTTCCCAAAGGCAAACTGGAGCACCTTCATGCCGGGCAATGAAAATTCATCACGCAATGCAAAGACGGTGTCATCCACGTCTCCAAGATCTTCTGCAATAAACGGCAGTTCGCCGAGCGCATCCTGGACCGCTGTAAAAAAGTCTCTGCCAGGTCCCGGTCTCCACTGACCGTTGCGAGCCGTAGTTTCGCCGGCGGGAACCTCCCAGTATGCCGCGAACGCGCGGAAATGGTCGATGCGGATGAGGTCGAACAATTCGCGATTGCGCCGGATACGGCTGATCCACCAATTGTAATCACTTTGTTTCAGTATGTCCCAACGGAAAACCGGCATTCCCCAGAGTTGCCCGTCTTCACTGAATGCGTCAGGCGGAACACCGGCAACTGCTGTGGCCTTTCCATGTTCATCTATCGCAAAGAGGCTGCGGTTCGCCCAAACGTCGGCGGAATCGTAACTCACATAAATAGGGAGATCACCCACAAGCGAAATATTTCTTTCGTTGCAGTAGAATTTCAGCTGTTTCCATTGCCTGCAAAACACATACTGAAGCCATTTGATCCGGTAAATTTCATCACCATGATCTGCTGACAATTCTCCGAGCGTCTGTTCGTCGCGGTCCCGCTGTCTTTGATTCCATTCATACCATGGTTTCCCCTGGTTCAGCTTTTTAAGCAGACAGAACATCGCGTAATCTTCAAGCCAGTAAGATTCTTTCAGGCAGAACGCTTCAAACTCGCTGCGGTGATGGTGTTTCAGGTATGACCAGAATGCCTTGTGGATGAGTTCTTCCTTGCTGTGCTCTACCGCGTCAAAGGAGACCTTTGTTTCATTGGCCAGATGATAGCGTGAAAGCTCCTTATGATCCAGTAAGCCATCTTTGACGAGTAATTCCGGACTGATGAGCAGCGTATTACCAGCCAATGCAGAAACGGCGCTGTACGGCGAATACCCCTGGCCGCCCTCCACGGGATTTAAAGGCAACAGTTGCCAGTATTTCTGTTTAGCGCGGTAAAGAAAATCAGCAAAATTCCGCGCTTCCGGTCCCAGATCGCCAATCCCAAAGGGGGAGGGCAGGGAACTGATGTGCAGCAGGATTCCTGCGCTTCGCTCTTTTACCAGCTGTCTTCCTTTCCAGATCATGAAAGGGGTAAGGGCGAAAGCCTCCTTCAGCCTTATTTCTCCTTTATAACGTTCTGTGCTGTGCAACAGGATGTCTTCCCACTCGGGACTCACATCAGCCGGGAGTATAATGCGGGTATCTTTCCAGCTGATCAGCAGGGGTTCAGTGCCCTGTTCGTCGCAGATCGCTGCAGTATGCAGCGGTAAAGCGATCACGTACACAGATTGGCGGTATTTGCGCGCGAAAGCGATGACAGAATTCCTGTAAGTTCCTTCCACCTCCAGCGGGATATATTCGCCGTACGAAAACAATTCAGGTTGTTGCTTCCTCAGCATGAATAACTGGTGGGTCAGCCAGAGTTTTATTTTTCCTGTATATCTTTCTTGCCAGAGGTTTTTGAAAAGATCCACATCATCTTCCGCCGCGGCGATTTCAGAAAGCCATTGTGCGCGCAAGCCAAAGTCCACGGGCCTGCGATTATCAGGGTCTACGAAACTAAGATCCCAGGTCTCACAACCCTGGTAAACGTCGGGAATACCGGGACAAGTGAATTTCAATACCAGCTGTGACAATGAGTTGATAATTCCATGGTCTGTTATCTTTCGCTGCAGTTCTGTAAAGCTCTTCCAGTACGGCCTGTGTTTGTCAAGCAGCCGCCCGGCAAAATCGTTTACCGCAGATTCATATTCATTGTCCGGACTAACCCAGTTTGAATGCGTCTTGGCTTCCCGGAAAGCTTTCTCCAGGTATTGTTTAAAGCGGCAGGCGAAACCATCATCCGTCTCGCCGGGAAAGGGATAAGCGCCGGTGAGTGATTGATAAATAAAATACTCATCGTTGGGATCCACTGCGTTGGTGATTTCCCGGTTCATTTCCCTCCATTCA
>DASVBM010000399.1:0-3519 GCA_036375835.1 Chitinophagaceae bacterium
AGCCTGCTGGAGTTGTTTGTGATGTACGGCTTTCAGCGCACGGATTTCGTGTACGAGCCCGGCCAGTTTGCGGTAAGAGGGGGCATACTCGATATTTATTCGTTTGGCAATGAAAAACCTTACAGGATAGAACTGTTCGGCAATGAAGTAGACAGTATCCGGATTTTCGATCCCGAGACCCAGTTGAGTGAAAGGAAACTATTGCAGGTTTCAATCATTCCAAACGTGGAAACACAGTTTGAGAATACCGAAAAGGTTTCCCTCCTTGAGTTTCTGCCGGAAAACACGATCGTCTGGCTGAAAGACTGGGACGTGATCAGTGAGCAGCTCCAGGCTGAGGCGGAAGCATTGGATCTTTTCCTCGAAAGAAACCCGGCATTGTCATCTTCAGAAGAGAATGAAGATGAAAGCAACACATTGAAGCAGGTTGACAAAAAAGATTTTGTACCGGCGGCAGCGCTGGAAGAACAGATCAGGCAAAGGCATACTGTTGAATACGGGTATAAACCACAGCTCGCGACATTTGAACTTGAGTTCAACACCCGGCCCCAGCCTGCATTCAACAGGCAGTTTGACATCCTGATCAAAGATCTGAAATCGCATGAGGGTGCCGGATACAGTATTTATATTTTCGCAGACCAGGTAAAGCAACTTGAAAGGCTGAGTTCAATTTTCAGCGATCTGAACACCGAGATACAGTTTGTTCCGGTTGGCAGTTCCATTCACGAAGGGTTTATCGACCAGGACCTGAAGGTTGTTTGCTACACCGACCATCAGATATTCCAGCGTTATCACAAATACCGGGTTCGGCAGGCTTATAACAAGAACAAAGCCCTTACGCTGAAAACGCTGAAGGAATTACAGCCGGGAGATTATGTCACGCACATCGATCATGGTGTCGGCACCTACAGTGGTCTCCAGAAAATAGAAGTAAATGGCAGGCTGCAGGAGGCTGTTCGTATTATCTACAAAGACAGTGACATTCTTTACGTGAACATCAACTCGCTTCACAAGATATCGAAGTACACTGGCAAGGAAGGCAGCGTTCCGAAGATCAATAAGCTGGGCAGTGACGTATGGGCACGGTTGAAAGAAAAAACGAAGGCAAGGGTTAAAGAGATCGCTTTCGATCTCATTAAACTTTATGCGCAGCGCAAGGCGCAGCAGGGATTCGCGTTTACCCCTGATAATTATATGCAGACAGAGCTGGAAGCTTCGTTTATTTATGAGGATACACCAGACCAGAGCAAGGCCACAGCCGATGTTAAGAAAGATATGGAGTCTCCTGCCCCGATGGACAGGCTGGTATGCGGTGACGTAGGTTTCGGAAAAACAGAAATCGCGGTCCGGGCTGCGTTCAAGGCAGTGGTCGATGGGAAACAGGCCGCGGTACTGGTGCCCACAACCATACTTGCTTTCCAGCACTACAAGACCTTCACCGAAAGGCTAAAGGATTTCCCGGTTACCGTTGATTATGTAAACCGGTTTAAATCCGCGAAAGAGAAAAAAGAAACCTATCGAAAACTGTCGGAAGGGAAAGTAGATATCATAGTAGGTACACACGCGCTGCTGGGCAAAGACGTAAAGTTTAAAGACCTCGGGCTCATGATCATCGACGAAGAACAGAAATTCGGTGTGGCCCACAAAGAAAAACTGAAAACACTCCGGACCACAGTTGATTGCCTGACACTCACCGCTACTCCTATCCCGAGAACGCTGCAGTTTTCGCTTATGGGGGCAAGGGATCTGAGTATCATAAATACCCCTCCACCGAACCGCCAGCCCATACAAACCGAAGTGGGTGTATTCAATGAAGACTTTATCCGGGAAGCTGTTTATTTTGAAACGGAGAGAGGCGGACAGGTGTTTTTTATTCACAACAGGGTGCAGGGACTGAGAGAAATGGCCGGAGTGATCCAGGGACTGTGTCCCGACCTCAGCATTTCATACGCGCACGGCCAGATGGAAGGCCATGAACTGGAAGAAAAAATCATGGATTTCATTGACCGGAAGTACGATGTTCTGGTCTGCACGAATATCGTGGAAAGCGGTGTTGATATTCCGAACGTGAATACCATTATCGTGAACAATGCCCACCAGTTCGGGTTGAGCGACCTGCACCAGTTGCGGGGCAGGGTTGGCCGCAGCAATAAGAAAGCATTCTGTTACCTGCTGGCACCTCCGATGAGCACGCTGCCTTCCGACTCGAGGAAAAGACTTCAGACACTTGAGCAGTTCTCCGACCTTGGAAGCGGTTTCCAGATTGCGATGCGCGACCTGGATATCCGCGGAGCCGGGAACCTTCTCGGTGGCGAACAAACCGGGTTTATGGCGGAGATTGGTTTCGAAATGTACCAGAAGATCCTGGAAGAAGCAATCCGTGAGCTGAAACGCACCTCGTTCAAGGAATTATTTAAAGAGGAGATCAGCAGGCAGGATGATTATGTGAATGACTGCACTATCGATACCGATCTGGAGATACTGATTCCAGATGAATACGTGGAGAGCATCACCGAAAGACTGTCACTGTATACGCGACTTGACAACTGCGAAAACGACGAAGAACTGGAAGCGTTCAAAAATGAGATGAAAGACCGGTTTGGACCTATGCCCCGGCAGGTGGAGGATCTTTTTGTTACCGTGAAATGCAGGTGGCTGGCGGTTGACCTCGGTTTTGAAAAGATGAGCCTCAAAGACGAAACGCTGCGCTGCTACTTCGTCAACAAGAACGATTCACCTTATTTTGAATCCGATACATTTAAAAACGTGCTTCAATTTCTGCAAACAGGCACCAACAAGGGCAGGTTGAAGCAGGTTGCAAGAAATTTCCTGCTCGTGGTGACTGATATCAGTGATATGAACGCTTTGCTGCGTTTCCTTCAGCAGATGCACCGGTTTGTTATCAAAACGCCCCATTCATAGAAAACAGCGGTTTTGTCTTTGTCGCGCCGCCAAACTTCGGTACTTTGTTTCCAAATTTTTAATCGATATGAAATACGTCGGCTTTATCATGGTCCTTTTTGTTTTTGCCTGCAAAACACAGGAAGGATCGCAGAAGTTAACACCGGAACAGCAGGCCGTTCAGCAGTTCCTTGATTCATTCCACCATGGGTTCCTTAAAGTCAATTATGAATATGCTGAAGCGCAGTGGCAGTCGAACACGCGTATTGTTGAAGGCGACAGCACCAACGCCGTCAATGAGCGGAAGGCGGCTGATGCCTTTGCTAAGTTTGTCGGCAGCAGTACCCTCATCAATCGTGTTCGCGGGTTGCTGAACCGCAAGGACGAACTGACGCCACTACAGGCGAAGCAACTGGAAAAGATACTTTATAACGCGGCGAATTTCGCTGAGAATGCCAAGGCTGCAGTGGAAGAGCGCGTAAAAACCGAAACTGAGCAGGTTGCGAAGCTATATGGCTTTGATTATGTGGTAGATGGTAAAAAGGTCACCACCAACGATATTGATAACATGCTGAAATCCGAGACCGATGTTAACAAGCGCCTGAAGGTTTGGAACGC
>DASVBM010000484.1:0-4240 GCA_036375835.1 Chitinophagaceae bacterium
TGAATGAGCCGCTGGGTGAGTCAGTGCTGGCGCAGGTGCTGCGGTATAATTCTTCAATTCCTTCGGTTTACCTGGTAATCACTAACGGTACGGGTACCCATGCCTGGCTATTGGACCAGGGGAATGTTGCGGAACTGAAAGAATTGCCGGACTGGAAGTAAAAGCTTCGCTTTGCGACACCGCACCGCAGACTAACTACGCCCTGCCAAAGCATTTTTTCGCCTCCACCTCGCCTGCACCTCGTATGCAGGTCATGTGCCGCCCGTGCAGGCGAGGTGGAGCCTGTAAGCTGACCGGTAGCAGATGAAGATATAGTATTTCAATCACTTAAAAACGATCTCACCGGTGTACTGTTGAACGGTGGTACCGGCACATCAATACAGCCTGATACAACTCCATATACTAGCCGTAAAAAAATAAGTCCCGCCACATGGCAGGACTTATAGTATTAAACAGAAACGTCTTTATTATGGGAAGATACCCAGCTCGGCATAGCTGGTGCCCACCTTGTTGATGGCAACCACGTAAGCCGCGGTACGCATATCGGGGATCTCAGGATTTGATTTCCAGAGGTCCATGATTTCGCGGGTAGCTGTGATCATGGATTCTTCGAGTCCGCTGTACACCAGGTCTACTTCGTCCGGGCCATGTTCTATGAATGCCCTTTCTTTCTCGCTCACGGTTTTGCCGGTCATTTCTTCGATCTGCGCAACGATGTGCTTGTTCATATTTTCCTGGAAGCGCTTTTCCATCCTTCCGTAACGCACGTGGCTCAGGTTCTTCAGCCATTCGAAATAAGATACGGTAACACCGCCTGCGTTGAGATACATATCAGGTACTACCAGTATTCCTTTTTTGGCGAATACTTCGTCGGCCTCAGGAGTGAGCGGGCCGTTGGCGGCTTCACCGATGATCTTTGCTTTCACGCGTGGCGCGTTTTCGCCGTTGATCACGTTTTCCAGTGCGGCAGGGATCAGGATATCGCATTCCAGTTCCAGCGCGTCGCTGTTCTTACCAAGCGCGGTAGAACCGGGGAAACCAACGATAGAGCCGGTTGACTTCCTGAACTGGAAGAGTTCTTCCTCGTTGATGCCTTCTTCATTAACAACCGCGCCTTCATATTCGGCTATCGCGATCACTTTCGCGCCAGCCTCGCGGAAGAATTTAGCAGTATGGTATCCTACGTTACCGAGACCCTGAACGATCACGCGCTTGCCTGCGATGCCTGTAGATAAACCGAGTTTATCCATCACGTCTTTCATATCACATACCTCGCGGATGCCATAGAATACCCCGAGGCCGGTAGCTTCTGTACGGCCGCGCACGCCACCCTGGCTTACCGGTTTACCCGTAACGCAGCCTGCCGCGTCCAGTTCACCTGGTTTCAGTGAGGCGTAGGTATCCACGATCCAGGCCATTTCACGCGCGCCGGTACCGTAGTCAGGAGCCGGAACGTCGATGCCAGGCCCGATGAAATTCTTCTTCACCAGCTCAGCTGTATAACGACGGGTGATCTTTTCGAGTTCGTAAACGCTGTAGTTTTTGGGGTTGATCTTGATACCACCCTTACCACCACCAAACGGTACGTTAACGATCGCGCACTTATATGTCATGAGGGCTGCCAGTGCCATCACTTCATCCTGGTTTACTTCGTCGCTGAAACGGATACCGCCTTTACATGGTGTTTTGTGGTGGCTGTGCTGTACACGGTAAGCTTCGAGCACTTCAATTCGCCCGTCGTTCATCTTTACCGGGAAACGTATCTGGTAAACAGCGTTGCATGCCTTGATCTGCTCAAGGATTCCCGGATCCCATTTCGTAAATTTTGCCGCTTTGTCGAAGCTTCTCGTCACGCTTTCGAAGAAGCTATAATGTTGTTCTGGCATAGCTATTTGTTTAAAAGGTTTGCTTTCTTTTGGTTCAATCTTTACACCGCTTTTCGCTTTGATTGTGTCAGTTTCCTGTAACATAAGAATGAGCTTTGATTGCTGCGCAAGTAAAAGCTAAATCTTCACTCAAAAACTGACAACCATCAATTTCGCTTCTCCATTTTTGAGATCTTCCGGTCCAGTCGCACCACGTAAATCAGCAGTCCTGCCACGATGGTTACCACCACCGCCAGCACCACGTAGATCTTGCCATTGCTTTCCATAAAGCTGGCCGGCTGGCCTGTTGTTTCCTGCGCAAAGGCAGGCATCATCACCAGTGCCGCGAACAATGTCGCGAACATCGTCTTCATTTTAATCATTCAACAGCCTGTTTTGGAGGGTACGTAAACGGATACTCAATGTTGTGATCCACACACCCAGTAAGGTCCAGCCCATAACCGCCGGCCAGAATACCAGCCGCATGGAGGGTGCAAGGTCTCCGCCGTTCAGTCCGGGATTGCCTTCACTGCCCTGTCCGCCGGGGTGCAGCGATTCCACCATCCTTGGCAGGATCCAGATCGTGGGAAACAACATAAAGAATGCGAAAATATTATAGACTGCGCCGATACGTGCGCGTTTGTCTTCGTCGTTCATCGAGCCCCTTAATACGAAATAGGCGAAATAGATGAGGATGGCGATCAGCGCGCCGTTCTGCTTGGGATCGCTGCTCCAGAATGCGCCCCACTGGTACCTGGCCCAGATGGCGCCGGTAACCAGCCCCAGTACACCAAACACGGTACCGGTACGCGCGAATTCCAGGGAATAGAAATCATTTACAGGGTCCGGTTTCCGCAGGTATTTCACCGCATATACCACAGAAGTGATATAAAGGATCATCATCCCGAACCACATAGGCACGTGGAAAAACAGGTTGCGGATGCTGTGCTGTAAACGGTCGTCAAGACGCGGAATATCAACCAGGAATCCCATAGTGCAGGTATACACCAGGAATATTACGGCCAATATTTTCCACCAGGACTGACGAATCATTGTTGCGAATTTATAAACAGCAGACGCTGAACGTTTTGGCGCGAATGCTGACTTAAATGGTGGGGCAAAATTAGGGGAAGCAAACTAACATTCATCAGTTTTTAGCAATTTCCTCCCGCACTCGAAACCACACGATCGGCGCGGCGGAAAAATGCTTTGTCTATACTGAAACGATGCAGTTCAGTCTTTCCAGAGAAAAGGAAAAAGGATGACGGCCAGCGCCACCACCATAATATCCAGGCCGGCAAGCAGTAGCACCATCTGCCAGAGGCCTTCCTGTACCACCGCGGCAAAAGCGGTCTGGGAAATCTTCATCAGCAGCATGAGCTGGGGGATGATGATCGGGAAGCCCATGATGGCCATTAATGCCGCCTGTTGCTGTGCTTTCGCAGCAATCGCGGCAAGAAAAGTGAAGACGAGACTGAGGCTGATACCGCCCAGGCAGCAGATACCGATGAAGCGGAAAAGGTATTCGAAAGGATCGCCGAGCAGGATCATAAAAATGAAAAGGCTCAGCAGGCTCATCACCAGCATCAGCATCAGGTTGAAGATGAGCTTGGAAATAATGAAGTCGGTTGCGCCGGCAATCGAATAGAAATAAAGCATCCTGCCGCGGTTTTCCTGCAGAAATGCTTTGGCCACCGCGTTCACGCACACGAAGAGCTGCACGATCCAGAAAAGGCCGTTCCATATCTCGTCGGCGGGCTGGTGCATGGACGCATAGACTATATAAATGGTAGACGCAACGTAAAGGATCACGCCATAAAGGCTGTACTGCTGCCGTATTTCCAGCAGTATGTCTTTTTTGATGAGCGTTGTTATTTGTTGAACCCGGCTGATACGCAAATGTAGTTTATCAAAAGAGACTTTGATCAGGAAACGAGACTACATCAACTTGCCTGCTGCATACCCTGAATTTCCCCATAACGGTTTGAAGGAGCAAAGGCCTGGGGCTGTCAGAATTCCTCTCTGAAGATACTTCCTTCGTTTTCGTAACCCTCATCAATTTGCAGGTCCTTTCCATCGGCCGCCATGGTAGCCAGTTCGTCGCAGCGGTTATTGTATGGATTATCCGCGTGACCTTTCACCCATACAAATCGGACACGGAATTGCCTGGCGAGTTCATAGTATTGCAGCCAGAGGTCTTTATTCTTTTTTCCACCCTTGAAGCCGGTGCGCACCCAGTTATTGAGCCATCCTTTCTCCACCGCGTTCACCACATACTGGCTGTCGGTGTAAATGGTAAGCGGGATATTCTTTTTGGTCAGCGCCTCGAGCGCGCGGATAACGGCCAGCAGTTCCATCCGGTTATTCGTGGTTAA
>DASVBM010000359.1:0-13748 GCA_036375835.1 Chitinophagaceae bacterium
TTGGCCCGACGGCAGGGGCCGCACCAGCTTGCCCAGAAATCGATGAGCACCACCTTGCCTTTCAGCGACGACAGCTTTACGATCGCTCCGCTGGTATCTTTCAGCGATACTTCTGGTGCGGGACGGCGCGTGCTCTCAGGCTGCGCTGAAACAACAACCGAGAAAACGGTGAAGAGCGCTAGTCCAAGTATATTTTTCATCTGAATGCTGTTGAGTTAAATATATAGCTGAACAATGCCTAGTTCACAAATCCCCACCAGATACCTACGCGAAACCACATCGGCATATACAGGTAGTGGCTGGACACCAGGTTCATTTTATTGCCGGAAGCGTTGATGTTTTCCAGCCTGATAAACGCTTTGAATGTCTTGATCCTGAAATCGACAAAAAGGTTCAGTTCGGGGCGGTTCGATATCGTTACCGTATCCTGGAAAACGAACTGGCCATTTAATGGTGAGTAATTATCTGCTTTGTACGGAGTGTGATACCGCATCTCGACACCAGCGGCCAAGTCGAGGTTTTTCAGACCTAGCTTTCCCTCGTAGGCAAGCCTGTTCCGGGTAAACAGGAGAGGTACATGCACCGGTGGATTACCTGTAGCCTGCTGCAGGTGCAGTTCAGTATACAGGTGTATGTTTTTTGCCAGGACAAATCTTTTTTCCGCGGCCAGGTGCAGAAAATTAAAAATTGTACGTTCCTGTTTGGCATGATAAAAACTGTCGAAGTAACTGTAATTGCTTGCAATGAAGTATTCTGCGGAAAGCCGGAATGCAATCTTCGGATTATCGTAGCTGCCGAATAGCCGTGTATGATTTTCTTTGTCGAACCCGGTGTTTTTTCTTACCGGGAAGCTGGTTTTTCCGAAAAATATTACCGAAGGGGTACGGTTAACATTCTGGAATCCGAGCTCTAGAAAACCGAGTTTCCTCCCCAGCGAGCGTTTCAGGCTGATCTGCGCGGCATAGTCTCCTGAGTTGAAGCCGTTCAGGTATAGCTGGCCGCTGGCAAGTATGTCCCATGCCTGGTTACGGCTCCTGTTCCTGTACTCCGCCAGCGCATAAAAATTATGCAGGTGTTCAGTATCCGAAAACCTCCCGCGGAGATTCTGAAGCGCAATTCCCAGTTTCAGGAACTGGGCAACATTATTTTTCTGCGGGAATGAAAGTATGCTGAACTCATTATTGAACTCCTGCCAGCTGTCTGCAAATTCCAGGGTGTCTTTATTCGCGTACTGGAGGTAGTCTTTATAACTTATCCCGGTTGTATCCGGGTTATAGTCTTTAAACAGGAATCTCTGTTTAATATAACGGAAGGTATGTTGCAACCGCAACCTTGGGTAAAATAACCGGTAAGTAGCAGAATCAGTAACGAGCGAGTCTTTCTGACCGAGATCGTATTGCTGCCTGACAAGGAATGTATTGTCCTTGTAGTCGTTGCCGGTAACTATTGAAGTATTGAACGGACTTCGCGTAAACTGGTTATTATTACCCAGCCGCGTATTCAGTTGAAAAGGATCATTGAAGGAAAGCTCTTTTAAATCATTTTCATTAATCACACCGCCATTTTCGGAAGAGCGGAAATGGTTGTTCTGGTAAATAATATAGGCAGTATAGCGGCGGTTGTTCGAATTAAAGTATGTATGGAACCGGAAATTATTATGGCTTGCGTTCTGATTGCGCAGTATACCCGGTGTGTTCAGGAAACGATACTCAAATCCGAAATTCAGGTTACTACCTTTATTCTGCGTATGCAGGATATGAATCATCTGCTCCGCTTTACTCCCCAGGAGGTATCCGAGTTCCGTGTAAGGCCGGGTAGTCTGGAAGATCCGGGTATCTTCAATTTTAAAACGGTAAACATCGAAGGCGTGGAAGCCCACATCGAAGCCGGCGCGCATCGGCGGCGTGAAGAGATAGGATCTCGCAGCATTACCCGGGTTTCCGTTGTGGACATAGTAATAGGGAAGCGGAAACCGTTTACTGAAATCATTGATCGATGAATCGAGGCTCCGTATGCGGGTGGAATCGAAGTACCTGAAGTATATGGTGATCGAGTCTTCTGAAGGATCCCGTCGTCGCAGCGAATCTGTTTTGCTCCTGTTCGGGTTCACTGGTCGTCCCCGACCATCTGTGGTTACCGCCGGCGGCTGTTGCGGGTCACGGGTGATGGTTCGCTGCGAAACTACCGGCAGCGTTTCCAAAACAGCGAAGGTCAGCAGCAGTAATTGAAGATGTCTAAACCGCATCGGTTATGAATACAAGTTGCTGCAAAGTAAGGCTTAAGCTGTGAACGAAACCAAAAAGTTAACCTAGAGCTGCTCTAT
The DNA here is from genome assembly GCA_036375835.1 of Chitinophagaceae bacterium. GTDB lineage: Bacteria > Bacteroidota > Bacteroidia > Chitinophagales > Chitinophagaceae > JAEZDC01. The sequence continues at coordinate 2,324 of DASVBM010000359.1, forward strand.
TAGTTTTACAAAGATGGTAGTAAGCTTCGGCTCTGCTTCTTTGGCAGCGGCAAGCACTTCCTCATGGGTGATCACGTTCGCCTCGTCGCGGATACCCAGGTCGGTGATAACACTCATGGCGAAAACTTTCATCCCGCCATGCCGGGCAACAATCACTTCCTGTACGGTGCTCATACCCACTGCATCCGCACCGATGGTTTTGATGAGCCTGTATTCAGCTTTTGTTTCGAAAGTCGGACCAGTAACGGCGACATAGGTTCCCTGATGTACATTGAAACCTGCCTGTTTTGCGATATCTTTTGCCCTGGCGATAAGTTCTTTGCTATATGGTTCCGTCATGTCGGGAAAACGGGTGCCAAGTGCTTCATCGTTCTTTCCGATGAGCGGATTCGGGGTGAAAAAACTGATGTGATCGTCAATGATCATCAGGTCACCCACCTTAAAAGAAGGGTTCACGCCCCCTGCGGCATTGGAAAGAAACAACACTTCCACCCCCAGCTGTTTCATTACCCTGACCGGATAGGTGATGAGCTGCGGTGCATAACCTTCATAGTAATGGAACCTGCCCGACATCACCAGCACGTTTTTACCTCCGAGTTCTGCAAAGATCATTTTGCCGCTGTGACCGACAACAGTGCTGACGGGGAAATGCGGGATATCCTGGTAAGCAATCTCCTTTTGTATCTTCAGTTCACTGGTAAGGTTTCCAAGCCCACTGCCAAGGATAATACCTGCCGTAACCGGTTTGTCGTATTGACTTTTGATATAAGCGGTGGTCTCCTGCAGCTTGTTTAGCAATTCAGTCATGCTGTCGTTATTTGGGCCTGCAAATATATGGTATGCAGATGAACCGGCAGAACAGCAACAAGCCTCCGGCAGGCCGCTCTGTATGCCCGGATTCCATCCCGGTCAGAAAAGTTTCAGGTATTGTTGTCCCGGTACCTTCATTAATGTTCCGGGAACAGTTCACCGATATGGATCTCGAGGGCCTTACTGATCCTGGTGAGGGTTAGAATGGTCGTATTGGTCTTCCCGAGTTCGATCCGGGAAAGGCTGGCTTTTTCGAACTCGCAACGGTATGCAAGCTCGCTCAGTGAAAGTCCTTTTGTTGTTCGTAAGGTGCGGATTCTGCTGCCCAGTGCAGCCAGTACTTCGGATTCAGTCATGCGGGGTATTTTGTGTCTGCCGTTCAAATATCAATAAGTTACACTGAAACCGTGTTGTCATATACAACAATTAACTTATGCCTGCAATCAGCAGCGGCTGTAGATGCAGGTTCAGGAAACTGTATCTCCTCCGGTTGAACTGCTGGCTGTACCGGGCTCCAGCTGTTCCATCCTTGAGAGTAAGTGATACATTGTCCTGTCCAGTATTCTTGATTCGAGATAACCGGCCATGAACCTGTCGGTCCATATGATGTAAGTAATATATTGCAGCACCTGGTCAAGCGACAGTGTTGCAAACCAGGCCGGGTTATCCTTGTTCTGATTTCCTTCGAAATGAATGTCGCCGTAATTGTTGTCTGCTAACTGGTACTCGCAAAACAGGTTGATGAAACGGTTTACACCAACTGAATCTCTTTTTACTTCGGGATCAAAAAAGGTTTTATATGCCAGGATACGCTGCAGCCCGGCTGCTTTATATTCAAGGGAGGCAGTTGTCATGTTCGGGTTTGGAACAACAAAGTAAAACTCAACGGCCGCTTTGGTATCATCACTCAGTAGAATGTAAGCTGTTTTTAAGGGGATTTTTAGCCGGGCCGCCGGACCTTAAGAACCGCTTAACGCTCAGAGTATTACATTTGCGCCAGCGATTTTGCTCACCCTGCAAGTGAGTCCATATTGTTAATGGAATATTGGCGGTTGCCGATATCTGAAATGATTAAGCGATGGCGTTATTACACAACAGGATTTCCAACCAGGAGCTCAAACAGCGGCTCATGGAGGAAAAAGAACCCCGGACAACCGTAAGCTTTTACCAGTATTTCCCGGTACAAAATCCCCGGGAATTCCGCGACTTCATTTACAAGCATCTGTTTGAACTCGGCGTTTTCGGCAGGATATACGTAGCGCGTGAAGGTGTCAATGCCCAGGTCAGCATCCCTTCCTCTAAGCTTGATGCATTCCGGTCTTTTCTAGATAGTATCGAACCCTTAAAAGGGCTGCGCCTGAATATCGCCGTGGATGACGATGGCAAAAGCTTCTGGGTGCTTAAGGTAAAAGTGCGTGAACAGATCGTTGCCGACGGCATCACTGACCCGGGTTTCAGCATGGAGAAAAAGGGAAGGTATGTAAATGCAGAAGAGATGAACCGCCTGCTGCAGGACCCCGACACCATCGTGGTAGACATGCGCAACCATTATGAGTACGAGGTAGGACATTTTGTAAAGGCAATAGAGATCCCCAGCGATACGTTCCGCGAACAGCTGCCGATGGCGGTGGATCTGCTCAAGGGCAAAGAAGATAAGAACATCATCATGTACTGCACCGGTGGCATACGGTGCGAGAAAGCGAGCGCTTATATGCTGCATAAAGGATTCCGGAACGTGTTTCACCTGGAAGGCGGTGTAATAAACTACGCGCGACAGGTAAAGGAGAAGGGAATGGAAAGCAGGTTCATCGGAAAGAATTTCGTTTTTGATGAAAGGCTAGGCGAACGAATTACAGAAGACGTAATTGCGCATTGCCACCAGTGCGGCAAGCCCTGCGATACACATACCAATTGCAGGAATAACGGCTGTCACCTTTTGTTTATCCAGTGCGATAGCTGCGCTGCAGAATACAATGGCTGCTGCAGCGTGGAATGTAAGGAAACCATTCACCTGCCTGTCGAACGCCAGAAGCAGATCCGGCAAGGCATCGATAAAGGACAAAATATTTTCAACAAGAGTAAGGTGAGGCTGCGTCCGAGGGGAGGCGATTTTAACTGCTGAACTTCTCCAGCTCTTTTTCGATCGCCGTTTTCGTTTCTTCTTCGGACCAGTTCAGCGGGATGAACTGCTCACCCGTGATCCGTTCATACAGCTCGATGTATCGTTCGGATATCGTCTGCACCCAGGTCTCGGTCATCTCCGGAACCGACTGGCCTTCTTTTCCCATGAAGTTGTTTGCGATCAGCCATTCCCGAACGAATTCCTTACTCAGCTGTTTTTGCCGTTCGCCTTTTCGTTGCCGTTCGTCGAAGCCTTCGGCGTAAAAATACCGCGAGGAGTCGGGCGTGTGTACTTCATCCATCAGGCAGATCGAACCTCCGGTTTTCCCGAATTCATATTTTGTGTCAACCAGTATCAGTCCGTGCGCAGCAGCTATCTGTTTACCGCGTTCAAACAAAGCCAGTGCGTACTGTTCCAGCGCTTCCCAGTCTGCAGCGCTTGCCAGGCCTTTTTCGATGATCTCCTCTTTTGAAATATCCTCGTCATGCCCTTCCGAAGCTTTTGTTGACGGTGTGATTACCGGTGCCGGGAAAAAATCATTCTCTTTCATTCCTTCCGGTAACTCCACCCCGCAAAGCGTACGTTTTCCGGATTGATAAGTTCGCCAGGCATGGCCGGTAAGATTACCCCGTACAACCATCTCTATTTTAAAAGGCTCGCATTTTTTACCGAACGATACGTTTGGTGCGGGAGTGGAGATAAGCCAGTTCGGGCAGATGTCGCGTGTTGCATTCAGCATATAAGCGGCAAGCTGATTCAACACCTGCCCCTTGAAAGGAATTGGTTTCGGTAACACCACGTCGAATGCAGAGATGCGGTTGCTGGCAACCATCACCAGCAGGTCTTCGCGTATGTAATACACATCTCTTACCTTACCCTTGTAGAATCCGGTTTGCCCGGGAAAGCTGAAACTACTCATGTGTCAAAATTAATCCGAACCCTCCCTAAAACCCCTGTTGATCGACGGGTTGGGGATAATAAAAATTTTACAGGCATAATAAGTATTGCTATTTTGCTTTGCAAATACCTTCAATAAAACCAGCTTCTATGAGAAAACGATTGCGCTGTGGCCTCTTGATGGCTTTGTCATGCCTGCTCAGCTTCACAGCTTTTTCACAGCCCGTCACTGTTACCGGTACAGTTACAAACAAGAACACAGGAGAGGGTGTTCCGGCAGTATCTGTTATGATCAAGGGTACCTCGATCGGGGTATACACCGACGAGAAAGGACATTTCAAACTCACCACAAACCGCAAACCTCCGTTCACCCTCGTGTTTTCCTCGGTTGGGTTTTCCGATCAGGAAATGAACGTCAGTGCCGGCGGTGAAACGCTTTCGGTCAGCCTCACGCCGAGTTACCAGCTTGGCGAAGAAGTAGTGGTTGCCGCCTCCCGCGTTCCGGAGCGGATACTGGAATCACCCGTCTCCATTGAACGGGTCAGCTCGGCCAATATCAAGAACGCGCCCGCTCCTTCGTATTACGACGTGGTGGCGAACCTCAAAGGTGTTGACCTCACTACGTCCAGTCTGAATTTTAAAACCATCAGTACACGTGGCTTCAACGGAAGCGGCAACCTCCGTTTCAACCAGCTGGTTGACGGGATGGACAACCAGGCACCCGGACTCAACTTCTCAGTTGGATCGGTGATCGGCCTGACCGACCTGGACGTTGAAAACATGGAATTACTGGTAGGTGCTTCCTCTGCCCTCTATGGATCGGGAGGAATGAATGGCACCTTGCTCATCAATAGCAAAAGCCCTTTTAAGTATCCGGGTCTCAGCTTCCAGGTTAAACAGGGTGTGAACCATGTTGACCATGCGCAGCGCGGCGCCGCTCCTTACTATGACTGGAGCGTACGCTGGGGTAAGAAAATTACCGAACGGTTCGCTTTCAAAATAGGCGGACAGCTGGTGCAGGCGCAGGACTGGCAGGCTACGGATATCAGCAACCTGCAACGCAACAACGTATTCAGTTCGCTGAAGGCGGGTACGCGTGCAACAGATCCCAACTACGACGGAGTGAATGTATTTGGCGACGAAGCCAGCGCAAGCATGCAGGCCTTTGCCCAGGCTGTGCGCGCGCAGGTAGCGGCACAACTCGGTGCGAACTACAATACTTACAACACCACCCTGAATACGATGATCACAGCCGGTATGACTCCGGCACAGATCGCCGCCGCTTTGCAGCCAACACCTTTCGGTCCTTTAAATCAATACCTGCCTTTCCTGATCCCAACCCATACCGCTGCGGTAAACACTTACCGTAACACCTTTACCGGTGCTACCGGTTCCGGTTTTGTAAGCCGTACCGGTTATGACGAGCGCGACCTGGTGGATTACAATACCTATAATGTCCGCCTCAGCGGTGGCCTGTATTATAAGATCACAGAAGGTATCGAGGCTTCACTGACGGGTAACTGGGGTATGGGAACAACGGTTTACACCGGCGCTGACCGTTATTCACTGAAGAACCTGAAGATGGGCCAGTATAAACTCGAGTTCAAAGGCAGGAACTGGCTCGTGAAAGGTTATACAACCCAGGAGAACTCCGGCGATTCCTATACAGCAACTACAGCAGCCGTGGCGGTGAACAACGCCTGGAAGAGCAACGCCACCTGGTTCCAGCAATACACCGGTACATATGGTGCAGCAAGGCTCGGACTCTTGCCAACGGCTCCCGGCACCATGCTGGCTGACCCGGTAGCACATGGCACCGCGCGCAGCGTTGCTGAAGCAGGGCGTTTTCTGCCGGGCTCCGCTTCATTCCAGACCGCTTTCAATAATGCCGTGAGCACGCCAATTGGCAAGGGCGGCGCCAAGTTCGCTGACCGTTCAGATATGTACCACGTAGAAGGTCAACTGAACCTTTCCCAATACATGAACGATGTGGTGGATGTTATCATCGGCTCTCATTTCCGCCAGTATATACTGAATTCACAGGGCACCATCTTCGCAGACACCGCAGGTACCATCAGCATCAACGAGGTGGGTGCTTACCTGCAGTTGCAGAAGCGCTTCCTGAACGACAAGATCAAACTGACCGGTTCGGCGCGTTATGATAAGAATGAAAACTTCGATGGTCGTTTTACACCGAGATTATCGGCTGTGGTACAGGTGGCAAAAGATAACAACATCAGGTTGTCTTACCAGACCGCTTACCGCTTCCCTTCCAACCAGGACCAATGGATCAACCTGCAAACGCCCGCCTCGAGACTGATTGGTGGTTTGCCGGCTTTCAATACACATTTCAATTTCAGCGGAAGCCCTGCGTATACTGCAGAAAGCCTCGTTGCCTATCGTAATGCCTTTACTGCGGCGATCAATGCAGGACAAACACCAACGGCAGCTATCCTCACCGCAGCACCGCAGCTGCAGGTGGCGCCTTTCTCTGACCTGCAGCCTGAATCAGTGCAGTCTTACGAGATTGGTTACCGTGGACTGCTGCTCCAGCAAAAACTGCTGATCGACCTTTACGGCTATTACAGCAAGTATGAAGACTTCCTGGGACGCGTAGCGGTAGGACGGGGAATGAGTGCAAGCACCAACCCGACCATCAGCTATGCTGAATTACTGAGTCCGTTTACTACTACCAACTATTCCTTCATCAAGAATAGCACCACCCCTGTAAAAGCAATAGGTTGGGGTATAGGAGCTGAATACCGGGTGTACAAGAACTATAACCTTTCAGGTAATATTTCCGGAGATAAACTGAAAGACCTCCCTGCAGGTTTCGTTTCCTTCTTCAATACACCGGAGCTGCGTTTCAATATCGGGCTGGGTAATTCCAATGTCTATAAGGGTCTTGGATTTAACGTGGTTTACCGTTGGCAGGATGCCATGTACTGGGAAGGAACTTTCGGGTCTGCCGAAATCCCTTCTTACGGTGTGCTCGATGGTATGATCAGTTACAATTTCCCGAAAACAAAGAATATGCTGAAGCTCGGCGCCAGCAACGTGTTCAATAACTATTACCGCAGCGCATTCGGAAATCCCAGTGTGGGCGGACTTTACTATATCAGCTTTGGCTACAATGTTTTCTAAACTCTGAAATGATTCATTCGCCAGATCCTCCTGAATACCGGGAGGATCTTTTTTTTCCGGCTGCGGAAAAACGGATTTGACTGCTATCCGGGCTTCATCATGGACCTGCCTGCCTGCAGGCAGGGATCAACCAATGCTGGTCGCTTTGTACAGCCGGAGACCTGCTCTTAACAACCCCGGGAATCGCCGGTCCACCGATGGCTGGCGGTTATCAGTGTCTTCTCTGATATTATGCTGTTAATCAGCAATTTGCCTGAGACTTAATATATGATTACCCACCTGTCGCCAGACGGCAAAAACAGGCAGCTGTATGCGGCTACTCTCCGGCTATTGGAGGTTGCGTAGCACCGTTTGACCGTTTAAAGTATTTCCCGGCAATAAATGCAACAGGCAGTCCGATGAACACCATCAGGAACAGCATGCCGGTGATGACCTGGGTTAAGTCCTGCTTCACCGGCGGTGTATTGCTCAGGGGTACAACAAGCAGGTTCATCAGTAACCACGCGATCAGGCCATATACAAATCCGGTTATGACGATATTGATAGCTGCAATACGTTTGACCTTCGGATAAACCGCGAAGAAAAGTATCGTGAAGCCAAATGCAATCAGGTAGTGAAAGATAATTCCGGCCACAATCATTTCACCGCCGCCCGTGAATGCCTTGCTGCCAAAAGCGCCACTGGCGATATACCGGAATACGCCTTCCGGTCCGCGGCCACGCCTGAGATAATAACTGTTGATGGCAGCAAGGATGTCGAGTGTTCCCGCAAGCAGTCCCGCTTTGATGATGCTGGAGTAGAGTTTATTCATCAGGTAAGTGTTTCGGTTCGATCGTGCCGCCGCCGGTGACTTATTACCATCGCGAAGCTTGCATGGTTCACCGGCAGGTTTTTAAATATACTGATGGATCAGCATAGTTGTATGCCGCCCATATAATTACAGATCATTTCCGGATGCGCACTGGTACTGTATGTTCCGGCAGCACTGGTGGGCGATACAGCGAATGATGCCATGAAACCGCTTGCCGCCATCTCAAAAAACCTCGCTTTGGTAAGGCTTAATCAGCTATTTTTGCCTCCCGAAATTTCCGGATTAAACAGATAAATTCTTATGCGCCAGATACCTTTCAGGGAGGCCCTTCGCGAAGCAATGAACGAGGAGATGCGTAGAGACGACCGTGTATTCCTCATGGGTGAGGAAGTAGCGGAGTATAATGGAGCCTATAAAGTGAGCCAGGGTATGCTGGCGGAATTCGGCGCCAAGCGCGTGATCGATACACCGATATCGGAGCTTGGATTTGCCGCGGTTGGCGTGGGCGCCGCACAGAACGGCCTTCGCCCGATAGTTGAATTTATGACCTGGAACTTTGCCGTACTGGCTATGGACCAGATACTGAATACTGCTTCAAAGATGCTGGCGATGAGCGGCGGCCAGGTAGGTTGCCCGATCGTTTTCCGTGGTCCCAATGGCAGTGCGGGACAGCTGGGCGCGCAACACTCCACTGCGTTTGAAAGTTATTATGCGAATATTCCCGGCCTGAAAGTAGTTTCTCCATCTAACGGTTACGACGCCAAAGGTTTGCTGAAGCAGGCCATCCGCTACGAAGAAGATCCCGTGATCTTCATGGAAAGTGAGGTGATGTATGGGGATAAATCAGAGGTGCCGGACGAGGAGTATTATATCGAGATCGGTAAGGCCGACGTAAAAAAGCAGGGCAATGACGTAACGATCGTTTCGTATAATAAAATGATGAAGGTGGCACTCGGCGCCGCGGCTGAACTGGAGAAGGAAGGCGTGAACGCTGAGGTGATCGACCTGAGGAGCATTCGTCCGCTGGATTGGATGACAATCCTTGAGAGCGTGAAGAAAACCAACAGGCTGGTGATCGTCGAGGAACAATGGCCGATGTGTTCAGTGAGCGCTGAGATCGCCTACCGTATCCAGAAAGAAGGTTTTGACTACCTCGATGCACCGGTCCGCCGGATCACCAGCGCAGACGCACCGATGCACTATGCTCCGAACCTTACCGCGCTTGCAATCCCGGACGTTCCGAGAACGGTGAAGCTGGTGAAAGAAGTGATGTACATGCGTAAATAACAGATTTGTACTATACTCATTACGACCCGGTTCAATGCCGGGTTTTTTTATTGGCATCGCTGCCGCAGTGGCAAGCTCTCCCGGCTCTTTAATATTATTTTAATAATTGCCGCGTCCTTATCTTAGCTGCCAAAAGCTGAAAAACTATGGCTGGTGCGAACATTTTGATTGTGGACGATGAAAAAGCGATCAGGAACGTTTTGAAAGATATTCTCTCGGTTGAAGGATACAAAGTGGAGGAGGCATCTGACGGCGAGGAAGGGCTGAAGAAAATTTCAGGTAATGTAGACGTGGTGCTCTGCGATATCAAAATGCCTAAGGTTGACGGTATCGAGTTTCTTGAAAAGGCGGCTGAAATGAATCCTGAGCTCCCGATCATCATGATCAGCGGCCATGGCAATATCGATACCGCCGTAGAAGCGGTGAAAAAAGGCGCTTTCGACTATATCTCCAAGCCACCGGACCTGAACAGGTTGCTGATCACCATTCGAAACGCCACCGACCGCAATAAACTTTCGAAAGAAACAAAGGTGCTCAAGCGAAAGGTGAAGAAAGTGGAGGAGATGGTCGGGCAAAGCGAGGGCATCCAGAAAATACGCGAGACGATAGAAAAAGTGGCACCGACTGAGGCAAGGGTACTGATCACCGGTGAAAACGGCAGCGGCAAGGAACTGGTAGCGCGCTGGCTGCATTATAAAAGTAACCGCGCGGAGGGGCCGATTGTAGAGGTGAACTGCGCAGCCATCCCCAGTGAACTGATCGAAAGTGAGCTCTTTGGTCATGAGAAAGGTTCATTTACTTCGGCCATCAAACAGCGCATCGGGAAATTCGAGCAGGCCAACGGTGGTACGCTTTTCCTCGACGAGGTGGGCGATATGAGCCTGGATGCCCAGGCAAAGGTTTTACGCGCTTTGCAGGAAGGTAAGATCACACGGGTGGGTGGCGACAAGGAAATATCGGTAGACGTGCGGGTGATCGCGGCAACAAACAAAGACCTGATCAAAGAAGTAGAAGGTAAAGCGTTTCGCCTTGACCTCTATCACCGCCTGGGCGTGATCCTGGTACACGTGCCTTCGCTGAACGAGCGCAAGGATGATATTCCTTTACTTGTAGACAAATTCCTTACGGATATAGCCGACGAATACGGTCAGGCGAAGAAATCAATTGAGCCCCGGGCGCTGGAGGCATTGCAACAGCACAACTGGACTGGTAATATCCGCGAATTACGTAATGTGGTGGAACGCCTCGTGATCCTGTCTGGTAAGTCCATCACGGCGGATGACGTTCGCAGCTATGTGCTTCCCGGATAACCCTGCACGGTTAACACAATTTTCACGCTTAGCACACTGGTCTCCTGTAATAAACCGGGTCATCCTGTTACTAACCAGCAGTAGAGGGTATTTACCCTATTTTTGCTCACTTTAATTAACCGCTATGGGTTGGATCATTTTTATTATCTGGATCGTTGGCTGGCATATCGGTCTCTATGGCATGTTCAGAAAAGCAGGAGTAGAGCCGTGGAAAGCGCTGATTCCTTTTTACAATACCTGGATCATGGTGAAGCTCTGCCATATCCGTAAGTTCTGGTTCTGGCTGCAGTTTATCCCGGTAGCCGGGCAGTTCATCACCATCTGGATCTCCATCATCTGGGTGATGCACTTCGGGAAATTCGACCTGGTTTCACATACGCTTACCGTATTTTTTCCTTACGTCTATTTTCCCTATCTCGGATTCTCTGAAAAAGAGCGATGGAAAGGCCACGAGATATTTAAGTTGTACAGGAAGCCGACATCGAGGGAATGGATTGACGCGGCCGTCTTTGCCATAGTGGCGGCAACCATCATCCGTACTTTTATTTTCGAGGCTTATACCATCCCTACCGGGAGCATGGAAAAAACCCTGCTGGTAAATGATTTTCTCTTTGTGAACAAGATGAGCTACGGCGCAAGGATACCGAAGACGCCGCTCAGCTTTCCCTTCGTGCATAACGTTCTTCCGCTTACCGAGACTACACCTTCCTATCTCAAATGGATCCAGCTCGATTACAGGCGCCTTAACGGATTTGGTAAAGTGGAAAGGAATGATGTGGTGGTTTTCAATTTCCCTGCCGGCGATACCATCATCAACCTTCCGGGATACGGCTCATTAAAAACCTATTACCAGGAATGCCGGGTATTTGGCAGGCAGGAAACCTGGGAGCGCTTTGGTGAACACATCATTGTACACCCTTCCGATAAAACCGATAATTATATCAAACGCTGCGTGGGAATTCCCGGCGACAGGCTGAAGATTATGGGAGGCGACCTCTACGTGAACGGAAAGAAATCGGTTTTCCCCGAAAATGCGCAGCGCAC
>DASVBM010000489.1:0-8206 GCA_036375835.1 Chitinophagaceae bacterium
GCTTCGCAAGCTTGCTTGCTGAAGCGGAGAAACAAAACAGCCCGGCGACGCGACAGCGGCGTGAAGGGGCGAAATTTGATTTGAACACCCCCCAAAGGATCACCGCAGGTAATCCAGCTCCCATTTTCCAGCAGCTCATTGTTTCGAAGCTTCGCAAGCTTGCTTGCTGAAGCGGAGAAACAAAACAGCCCGGCGACGCGACAGCGGCGTGAAGGGGCGAAATTTGATTTGAACACCCCCCAAAGGATCACCGCAGGTAATCCAGCTCCCATTTTTCACCAGCTCATTGTTTCGCAGCTTCGCAAGCTTGCTTGCAGGAAGCGGAGAAACAAAACAGCCCGGCGACGCGACAAGGACGGGGTAATCTTCAACTACCTTGCTCAAATGCAAAAAAATTGCAAATAGAACCGCCGCTCTGTGTAAAACGATTCGCAACCCCATCTTTTCTACGTTCTTACGAAACAGAAAAACGTACAGGTATCGTAAGTACAGCCAGCGGCATTTAAATGCGGCCGCACACCATATCAAAACCTTATTTTTAACGCTTAAACTGAATCCAAAATGAAATTGTTACGCTTATCGCTTGCCCTGGTCGTATGCGCCACCGCTGCACAGGCAATGGGCCAGCGCAAGGTGGAAAAAGAGATCAACATGTTCTGTTCCGCCAAACTGCCCCAGAAGTCAACTGAAATGAACAGTGACACCAGCAACACACGGGGACTGATTGACCAGTACTATCTCTGGAAGCCCGGCACCGTACTGAGGGTGAAAATCTTCAACGGAAGTAAACAGCTGCGCGACCTGGTGATGGAAGCCGCACGGGAATGGGAGAAGTACGCAAACATCAGGTTCGAATTCGTAGACTATGGCCCGAGCAATATCCGCATCCTCCTGGCGCAGGGTTTCGGCCATAACTCCAGCCTGGGTATCCAGTGTAACACCGTACCGGAAGACCAGCAAACCATGAACATCGATACTTCCAACTTCTTTTACCAGGGAAAGTTTTACGGTTACGAATACAAAGGCACTGTAATGCATGAACTGGGACATGCCATCGGATTTCTGCATGAACACTTCAGCCCCGTATCCGGCATCAAGTGGAACAAAGAAGCGGTGTATAAAGATATCATGGCTTCAGACGGATGGACAAAAGAACAGATCGATTACAACCTCTTCCAGCAGTTCGCAGTAAGCTACACCAACGGTACGCACTACGATAACAAGAGCGTGATGCACTATTACATCAAGCCGAACTGGACTTTTGATGGCTACTCCGTAAAATCGAACTATTCACTTTCAGATGGTGATAAAGAACTGGCCAGCGCGGCTTACCCGGCCAATGCCGCCGATCGCAAAATGATAGTTCCGGTGATCAATATCAGCGGGTTTGCCAGCACCACAATGACAGACAACCCCGCAAAACAGGGTTTCTCCTATTACCCGCAGTTTAGTATCGAAACCGAAGGTCGCACCGGCCAGGTAGTGATGATCGCTTATATACTGGATGAGAATTACAATTTCGTACCCCATGCGCAAAACCCGGAGATGATCGTGGGAACCTCGCAGGTGTTCAACCTCCCTCCCGGCAAACAGTATACAGTGAACAACGGTGCAAAGGATATTGAGTTCTTTATCCCCTATTCAGCGATCAATATGCAGAAGGGTGTAAATAAGTTCAATGTGTTCTTTGTAGTGAAACTGGTAGACGATCAGGAAGTAAAATACCTGCTCCGCTCCACACCAATGGCGTTTTCCAAGACTATCCGTTAACCGGTCGCCGCAAATCTTTCAAAGAGCTGCCCCCGCGGGCAGCTTTTTTTATCCGGGTCACCTGCCCGGGGTACCGCTACAATGCGCATCGGCAAGGTTGAAAAAAAACAGCCTGCCACTATCGCAGCAGGCTGTTCAGTCAGATCCTTTTTTCTATCCTTTCATCTCGCTGTAATAGCGGTGGAAGTAAGGAATCGTTTCTATCCCTTTATAAAAGTTGTCGATATTAAACTTTTCATTCGGGCTGTGCAGGTTATCGCTGTCAAGACCGAAGCCGAGAAAAACCGTTTTACACCCGAGCACGCTTTCAAACAAAGCAGTAATGGGAATGCTGCCGCCACCTCTTACCGGGATCGGCGGTTTGCCGAACGTGGTTTCGATGGCCTTCGCCGCCGCCTGATACTCGAGGCTGTCGACCGGAGTCATATATGGATCGCCGCCGTGATGGTCCTTGGCGCTCACGGTTACATAATCAGGCGCAATTTTCAGAAGGTGATCAATGACCAGCTTCGTCATCTTCTCACTTTTCTGGTTTGGCACCAGCCTGCACGAGATCTTGGCAAATGCCTTTGATGGCAGCACTGTCTTTGCACCTTCTCCTGTATAACCACCCCAGATACCGTTCACCTCCAGTGTGGGCCGGATACCTGTTCTTTCATTCGTGGTGTACCCTTTTTCACCCCAGAGTGATTTCACGCCCAGGTCTTTCATATACTCCGCTTCGTTGTAGGGCGCCTTAGCCATCTCAAAACGCTCTTCCGGAGTTGACTCCACAACGTCATCGTAGAAATTAGGAATAGTGATGTGATTATTTTCGTCGTGCAGTGAAGCGATCATTTTTGCAAGAATAGTGATCGGGTTAGCCACTGCTCCGCCGTACACACCGCTGTGCAGGTCGCGGTTAGGCCCGGTAACCTCCACTTCGATGTAAGTGAGACCACGCACCCCAACATCGATGCTTGGTGTTTCGAGGCTGAGCATCGCCGTGTCGCTGATCAGGATCACATCAGCTTTCAGCTTTTCCTTATTTGCAGTGAGAAAGTCACCGAGGTGTTTTGAACCGATCTCTTCCTCACCTTCAATCAGGAATTTGATATTAACAGGCAGGCTGTTGGTTTTTGTCATCATCTCCAGCGCCTTCACGTGCATATAAAACTGTCCTTTGTCGTCGCAGGCACCACGGGCGAAAATTTTCCCGTCTTTTATCACCGGCTCGAAAGGCGGAGAAACCCAGAGTTCCAGTGGATCGGGTGGCTGAACATCGTAGTGGCCGTAAACGAGAACGGTTGGTTTCGAGGGATCCACGCGCTTCTCACCAAACACAGCAGGGTGTCCGGCTGTGGGCATGATCTCAACGGTATCCGCACCTGCCTCCAGCAAACGCTGTTTCACGCGTTCTGCACAACGGATCATGTCTTCCTTATGTTCACTGCGTGCGCTCACACTGGGGATGCGCAATAGTTCAAGCAATTCCTCCAGGAAGCGGTCCTTGTGCTGCGCCTGGTAATCTTTCCATGCCTGCATAGTAAAAATTTTAGATGGCGAAAATAGCGGAACTAAACGATAAAACATATGACCCTCATACCTTTAACCCGCTCCCGCTGCACCTTATATGCTTTCTTCACCGCTGCAGACTGAGCGCGGTTGCAGGAGACACGGCGAGCGGTCAGTGGTTTGCACCCGACCGTTTATCTTTATACCAAACCTTAATTATGAAACTGCTTGCCTGCTCGCTTATCTCACTCCTTTTCTTTACCCAATGTCAGAAAAGCAGTGACAGCATCGCGATCAGCGATTTTCAGCCGCTGACCGTTGGTTCAAACTGGACCTATATCAGCAACGGCAGCAGTTTCAAACTCACCGTGACCAATAAAGATACCGTTGCGCTCACCCGCACGTACAAGGTACTAAGCAACGATAACGGGGGTAACCAGTACCAGGCGAAATACGGGAACGAGTACTTCCGGTTCGCGACTTTCCAGGGCGTTTTACCCAATGGCGTTGAAGAACTTTACCTGAAAGGCGACCAGGCCGTGAACAGCACCTGGCAGCTGACCATCCCGTTGCAGACAGGAAGTGTAACGATCAATGTTACCGCAAAATATACCATCACCGAAAAAGGCATTTCAAAACAGGTGCAAGGCGTAACCTATAACGACGTGGTACACGTAAGGCAGGACCTCAGTTCTGCTTTCGGCAACAACGGCGGCGGAGATTTCTACTATGCCAAAGGCGTGGGACTGATCTCCAGTACGCTGGCGATCACTTTCCCGGGTCAGAACATTAATAATACTACAGAACTCACGGCCTTCGAGATCAAATAGAAGGAATCGTATGTTTCTTATTCGACAGGATGTTCTCTAATGTCCACACCAGTCTTTGCCGGAAAGGCTGCTGGCGCACCGGGCAATCATCCTTCACACAGATAGGGCAGCTCAGCGGAAGGCAGCCGTCGGTGTGTACAAACAGTTCTATGGATTCACCGAATCCGCTGCGTATAAGTTTCTCTAGGGCTTCCACCTCTATATGCGCCTCGTGGATGTTCAGGTACCAGGGTACGGTAAGGTGGCAATCGAGGTGCAGCCTGCTTCCATATTTGATCACCCTGAGGTTGTGCAGGTCAATCCAGTTATCCCTGCGGTTGGCGTTCAGCACTTCCAGCACCTCCTTCAGCAGGTCCATATCAGCCTCATCCATAATACCTGCAACCGACCGTCGGATGATAATATAGCCGTTGTAAATGATGAACACGCTCATCAGGATCGCGATCACCTTATCCAGCCAGTAGAGCCGGGTTACGATCATCAGCACAATTCCCGCGATGATCGCCAGCGTTGACCAGGTATCTGCCTGCAGGTGCCTTCCACTGGCCTGTAGCGCAAGTGATTTGTTGCGGTTACCGATACGAAGACATACTGTTCCGGCGATGAAATTAACGACGGCTGTTGCCGCCACCAGGTAAAGTCCCGTGTCGAGAGAATAAAGTTTGCGCTGCAAAATAAAATTCTGAACCGTTTCATAGATGATCAGGAGTCCTGACCCAACGATCAGTGTGCCTTCCACAGCTGCGGATATAAACTCGGCCTTGCCGTGGCCAGAGGGATGTTCCAGGTCTTCCGGCTTTGCCGCAACATAAAGACTGTAGAGGCCGATCAATCCGGCCACCACATTAACGATACTCTCCAGTGCATCGGAAAGGATAGCAAGCGAATTGGTTTCGTAGTAAGCGACGATTTTTGTAACGAACAATACAAGGCTCAGGATAGTGATCCATACCTGGACCTTGAGATTCTGCTTCGATGCTTCCAATACCGTTGGTTTGAAGATCCCAAATGTAATCAGATCAGCTCAACCGAATGGGTGATGGCACAGTGTTTCTTCAGCATGGCGGAAATACCGCAGTAAGTGTCGTGCGACAGGCGAATTGCCTTCTCCAGCTTTTCCTGGTCGCCGGGAGCCACATCGCAACGATACACCATGTGGATTTCACGGAACACTTTCGGATCCTTATCCGTTTGTTCCGCTTCTGCTTCTATCTCCATCTTCGTAAACGCAACACGCATTTTCTGCAGGATGCCCACCACGTCCATGCCGCTGCATACGCTGAGTGCGCCCAGCACCATCTTTTTAGGGCTCATACCGCTGTCGAGACTGCCGCCGGCTGCCGTCGTATCCATTCTCACCGTATGGCCATTATCGGAAACGGTATCGAAAGCGAGTTTTTCTATCCATTTTGCTGTTGCCTTCATAGCTGAAACTTTAAAAATAAAAGCGGCCCAAAGTTATTGAACCCTGGACCGCGCGGGCTGATATTGATCATATGTTAATCGTCAACAAGCTTCCGGTACCTTTTCTCAACAAAATCCCAGTTGATGACGTTCCACCAGTTATTGATATAGTCCGGCCGGCGGTTCTGGTATTTCAGGTAATAAGCATGCTCCCATACATCGAGGCCCAGCAGTGGCTGACCCTTCACCTCCGCGATATCCATCAGCGGGTTGTCCTGGTTGGGTGTGGAGGTGATCAGCAGCTTTTTGTCTGCGCCCAGCACCAGCCATGCCCAGCCGCTGCCGAACCGGTTCTTCGCAGCATCTGCGAACTGGTTTTTAAATGCTTCAAACGAACCAAACGTCGAGATGATCGCTTTTCCGAGTTTCTGGTCCGGCTCTTTCTCCGGTTTCGGGGTCATCAGTTCCCAGAACAACTCGTGGTTATAATGGCCGCCGGCATTGTTACGCATTTTGGTGGAGTATTTCGATATGTTACGCAACACATCTTCCACCTTCATCGATTTTGTGTCCACGTTCTCAGCATTGGCGGCTTCAGCAAGATTCTTCGCATAGCCAGCTGCGTGCTTTGTATAGTGGATCTCCATCGTCATGGCGTCGATCACCGGCTCCAGTGCATTGTATGCATAAGGAAGCGGCTTTTGCATGAAACCGATATTGTAACCGGATGGCTCGAATACTTCCGCCAGTGAGGGCAGTACGGTGAATGAAAGACCGGCGGCGATACCCGCTTTACCGGCATTCTTGATGAACTCTCTGCGACCGTTAATTGTTTTTTCTTCCATAATCGATTGTTTAGTTGGCTCCTCCGGATGGTTTCAACCGCCCGAATAACGACCGTACACGCCGGAAGAACCGGTAATAGAATTCTTTATTGAAGAGCTGCGAATCATGCATGGCTTTATACGTGAGAAAGGCGCATACCGGTAACAAAACAATAGCGGAAAGCCACATACCGATAAATGCGCTCGTCACGTCTTCCTTCACGAATTTCTCCCCGAAGGTATTGAAGAGGTGAAAGATGATAAAGAAGATCACCGCGAACACCAGCGGTGTACCCAGACCGCCTTTTCGGATGATAGAACCCAGCGGCGCGCCGATCATGAACAGCAGGATGCAGGCAAACGCAAGTGTGAACTTGCGGTGCCATTCGATTTTGTAGCTGCGGATGTCTCTTTCCCTGTTCATTTCCTCCCCTACCAGCATATCCATCAGCCCGTTGGCAGAATTCAGCTGGCTGAACGCCCGCTCGGCCACGATGCTTTTAAATGCAACCGGAATCACTGATTTAAAACTGGTGGCTTTGACGCTCGGGTGTGTTTCCGCCGGCATCACTGAATCTGCATACGAGGCAAACCGGAACATCGGGTTAAGCTCCTGCTTGTTTCGTTTGAGGTAATGATCTTTCACACGAAGAATTGAATCGAGGCGTACGTCCAGCTGCCGGATGCTGAGCATACGCTGGTGGTCCTGGAACAAGGTGTCTGCAGTCCTGGCCAGCTGAAAACTACTCAGGTCAAATATCTTTTTGTATTCTTTGAAACCGAGTTGAATAAATTCAGTCTGCGTGGTGCCGGGGGTACCTTTCTCCTGGTAGCGCCAGCCATTCTTCAGGATAAATTCAAGGTAGCGTTTGTCAGGCGTCACCCGCATGATGCCGCTCTCGGCAACCATCATCTCATCCTGCAGCCGGTAATTTTTTTCATAGATGATAATGTTCCGGATGGTACTGTCGTCTTTCTCTTTTTTACCCAGCTTGATCACATAACCTTCCATCTTCTGGTAAAAAACGCCTTCCTTGATATCCAGTGCCGGCTTTGCACGCACCACATCGTATTTCAGGCTTTCCAGTTTCAGCGTGGCTACGGGAATGATATTGTTGCCGAATAAGAAGGCGATACCACTCACGCCGATGGCGACGATCAGCAGGGGCAGCATGAAACGCATCAGCGAAATGCCGGAGGATTTGATCGCTACCAGTTCGAACGACTCGCCAAGGTTGCCAAAGGTCATTATGGAAGAAAGCAGCAGGGCAAGGGGAAGAGCAAGCGGAACCACCGTAGCCGCTACATAACCGATCAGGGTAAATATGGTAAACAGGTCGAGACCCTTTCCCACAAAGTCATCGATCCACAACCAGAAGAACTGCATGACCAGTACGAAAAGCGAAATGAGGAACGTCGCAAGAAAAGGCCCGATAAAAGCGCGGATGATGAGTTTATCAAGTTTTTTGATCACTTTGCGACTGCTTTTCTCAAATAAGTGTAATGGCAAATGTAAAACTTTCAAAAGAGGAATTGGACCTGGTAACCAACGCAGGTTTCATTTTAACAAAGAACCGGATCATCGGCAAAGTGTATGATATGTTTGGTTTGTTGAGTGAAACGTTCAGGCAGCAGGCGGCTGGATTCCCTGATGAAATGAGCCGGGCACAGGCGAAAATTTCGAAAGGTGAAAACTACCTGGGGCTACCCTGGGTGATGATGGACTACCCGAGGCTGTTTTCGAAAACCGATGTATTTGCCGTACGTTGCTTCTTCTGGTGGGGCAATTTTTTCAGCATCACGCTCCAGCTTTCCGGGAAATATCTCGGGCAATATGCTTCGCCGGCCGAACGATACCTGCAACAACACCCATCCGGCTGGTGG
>DASVBM010000393.1:0-11623 GCA_036375835.1 Chitinophagaceae bacterium
AGAATCATAGTCTTTCGCCGGCAGCAGGGTTTGCAGGCTGCTGCCATCGGTCATCATCATGCCCATCATCATTTTGGCCATGGCAGCCGGGTTGTCCATGTCCAGTTCCAGGTACAGTTGGCGCGTGCTGTTGAAAGCCGCTTCCAGCTTTGGCGTAATCCTGATGTCATCCGGGCACATGATATGGATAGTACCGTAGAGATAGGAGGGAGCGCTGAGCCCGTTGCCGCTGATCTTCCAGAGCAACGATTTTTCTGTCGGCGCCTGGGCAACCGAAAAAAACGCGGAAAGCAGGCAGGGCACAGCCAGGAGAATTTTCTTCATATGATAATTAGTCTGTAGGCCCAGCAAATTATTACATTAGATTCACAAAGCTGCGTTAAGAGGGGCCGGAAAGGGGGAATGGTCTATTGACCGGTAGCCGGCGCGGCAGCAGCGGCAAAACTGGATTTCATCTGGCCGCAAACGTCCGTTTCTATCATCCGTTCGGCAAGCCGGATCATGTTCCAGAAAGCGGTGGAGTTGGATATCCCGTGCCCGATGATCACCGGCCTGGCCACACCCAGTACCGGTGTGCCGCCATAGTTCTCGTAGTGAAAGCGCTGGATATACTCGTCGGTGTGGAAATTACGGTGGTGTGCTATTTCATAAAAGCTCTCCGCCATTTTCAGAATGATATTGCCCGTAAAGCCGTCGCAAACCATCACATCGGCTTTGTCGCTGAAAATGTCACGGCCTTCAATGTTCCCGGCGAAGTTTATCTGGCTATTCGATTTCAGCAGGGGGTAGGTGGCCTGGGCAAGCGCGTTTCCTTTTCCTTCTTCTTCGCCTACATTCATCAGCCCCACCTTTGGCTTGTCAATGCCCAGAATGTTTTTTGCGTACAGCGTTCCCAGTACAGCAAACTGGTCCAGGTGTTCCGGCTTGCAGTCGGCGTTCAGCCCTGCGTCGAGCAACAGGCCGGTCTTGCCGTTCATCTTCGGGATAACGGTACCGATCGTAGGCCGCAGCACGCCTTCGATTGCTTTAATACTGAACATCGCGCCCACCAGCATCGCACCGGTATTGCCTGCGCTGATAAAAGCATCGGCCTTGCCGCTGGCCAGTAAATGAAAACCGACCGAGATAGACGACTGCGGTTTTTCCTTCAGCGCTTTGGTAGGATGCTCGTGGTATCCGACTACTTCGGGTGCATGCACCACCTTGATATTGGGAGAAATTACCTGGTACTCGTCCAGCAGTTTGCGGAGTTGCTGTTCGTCACCGGTGCAGAGAATATTAGCGGGGGCCGCATTGCCATTCATATAAAGTTGTAAACCTTTCACAGCTTCTAACGGTGCAAAGTCTCCACCCATCATGTCAATGGCTATATTCATTTCCGGCAGTTTGGTTAAGTGAAAAGACCTGGCAGGTTACGGAAATCTGCCAGGTCGTTCAATATGGTGAAGTAATGCTTAGGCTTTTAAAGGAGCTTTCTCAGCTACTAATTTTCCTTTGTAGTACAATTTACCTTCACTAACGTGCGCACGGTGACGCGGGTGAATTTCCCCTGTCGTCGTGTCTTTGCTCAGCGTAACTTCCTCAGCTTTGTAGTGAGTTCTTCTCTTTGCACTTCTCTGCTGCGAATGTCTGCGTTTAGGATTTGGCATAACCTGTAGTTTTATCCTTTATTAAAATCTTTATTCAGTAACCGCGCTTTCGCCGGTTTGTGATCATTAGTTTCCCTGGTTCTTTTCCCCAAGATCTTTAAACTGTTCCAGTCCTTTCCAGAGGGGATTCGAAGGCTGTCCCGCTTCCGTCTCCATCCGCTTCAGTTTAGCGAGCACCTCGGGGTTGCACTGCGATTCTCCGGCTTCGTTTTCCGGGCAGATCTTCTGCATCGGCAGGCTGAGATTGATGAACTCATAGATCCAGTCACCCACGAACAAATGGCTTTCGTTGTGCCCGATATAGTAAACGTCCGGGTCTTCTTCCTGGTCGTTCATCAAAGCGGGCTCTTCCACCATTTTCACCACGATGTTGAATTCATCCCAGAGCTGGATCCGAAGCGGGTTGCCGCAACGGTCGCACTGTGCTTCCGCCACACCCCCGATATCGAATTTCAACAGCATGAAACCCGTGTTTTTCTCCAGCGTCAGCTTCACGTCGGCTTCACAATGCTGAAAATCCTGCTCCCCGTAATCTGCAAAGAACCTGTCATCCACCCTATATTCAAATACATGAACACCCGGCTTCAACCCGACAAATGCTATTTCGTATTCCCTTCTGTTGCTCATACGCCGGTTTTTAGGGTGGGCAAAGGTAGCACAAAGCAGGGGAAATGCCAAGGGAAAATTGGTTTTACCGGCAATTGTCCGTTATTTGGCAAACCGTTATGGATATGGCTTCAAAAGCAAGGCAAGTTAAGCTGAAAGAGCGGTTAAAGTGGATACTGCCCCTTGTGCTGGCAGTGCTCGTTACGATTGCCACCTGGTTTCACCTCTGGATCGAACAGGTATATGCTGCCGCCATTTATCCTTATCTCGCTGTGGTTCAACGTACACTAACGGGGTGGATCCCCCTCAGCCTCGGCGATTTCCTCTACCTGTTCTTCGGGATCTGGCTGCTGGTAACCATTATTAAAACCATTGCGGCCACCGTCAGGAGGCGGATCACGCTGCGGAAAACCCTGTCCCGGCTCTTCCTTGCCATAAGGACCCTGCTCTGGATCTATATCATTTTCAGCCTCCTGTGGGGATGGAATTATCACCGCGCCGGGCTTCAGCACCAGTTGCAGCTGCCCGTCGGGAAATACCCGGCTTCAGAGGTTAAGTCGCTGATCGGCGAGATCATCGTCCGGCTTAACCAGAACCGCGCAATGATCTCCCGCGACACCATCACCCCGGAGCGGGATTTTGCCCGGATGAGAGCGGATGCTGTTTCAGCCTACCTCCGCGCAGAAGACCACTATCCCTTCCTTGCTTACCGGATGCCCTCGGTGAAAAAAAGCATCTATACGGCAACCGCACAGTATTTCGGATTTACCGGTTACTATAACCCGTTCACAGGTGAAGCACAGCTGCGGAATAATATCCACCCGCTGATGAAGCCCTTTGTGCTTTGCCATGAAATCGGCCATCAACTGGGTTATGCAAAAGAGGATGAAGCCAGTTTCAGCGGATACCTTGCGGGCGCGGTGTCCGTGGACCCTTACCTGCGCTACTCGGTTTACCTGGAACTCTACGATTTCGCAAGGGCACGCTACCTGGTGCTGAAACGGATCGAATCGGATACCCTTGAATTGAGATCGGAAATGAAAGCATTTAACGATCAGCTCGACACCATGGTACGGTTCGACAGAAGGAAAGTGAGGGAATATATGCTGCGGTTCCGGACACCTTTTTCCGACCAGATGTCATCGGTGGTGATGAGCGCTTACGAACAATACCTGATCGCGAATAAACAGGCAAAAGGGTTGAAGAGCTATGACGACGTGATCAGCCTGCTGATCGCTTACCGGCGCAAATACGGTTATATCTGAGCAATCCGCCCGCAGCCCTCTCCAAAGAATCATGAATGATCATGAGCATCATGAAAACCTGCGTTCAAATCTGCGTTCAAATCACCCCCTCAGAATTTATTCTTCCACATCATGCTCTCCACCGGCCTGTCGGGTTGCCCGCTGTACTTCGCGTTTTTCTTCTGGTTGTACCGGACAAGGATTTCGCCATCCACGGGGAAGTAGATCAGCTGCCCCACCGGCATGCCCCTGTACACCTTCACCGGCTGCTTCACCGAAATTTCCAGGGTCCAGTGGCCGCAGAAACCAACGTCGCCCTTGCCAGCAGTGGCATGGATGTCGATGCCCAACCTGCCGGTTGAGGATTTCCCCTCCAGGAAAGGCACGTGGGCATGGGTCTCGGTGTATTCCTCGGTAACGCCCAGGTAGAAAATATGGGGGTACAGCACGAAGCCATCTTCCGGAATTTCAAACGATTCTATCTCATTATGTTTCCTGGCGTCAAGGATGTGCTCACGGTAGGTGGCCAGCCAACGCCCCAGGTGTACATCGTAGCTGTTACTTCCCAGGTTTTCCCGGTTGTATGGATTCAAAACGATGGTCCCTTTTTCAATTTCTTCGAGTATCCGCTTGTCAGAAAGGATCATTTCAGTCGGTTTTGATGGTATTAGCTTCTGGTGCCAATTGTCATTTCTTCGTGATTTACAGAAGGGAAGCGTATTTCCGCCACCCGGCAACCGCAGAGTTCGTACCTTTGCACCCCTTCTTTAAAACAGGGGGAATGGTATCAACCGCAATATAGAATCGTTCCGGGTAAAACCGGGCGTGAACATTAAACAACTTCCTGTATGCCTTTGTTTTATCAACAAGATATCAACCAGCAAACCCGGCTTGGCGTCTGGAAGATCGACGAGCCGGAACAGTTTTTCCTGGATGTGGTGCCCCTGCAGCGCAGTATTACCCACCCGGGTAAACGACTCCAGCACCTCGCTGGCCGCTACCTGTTGAAACACCTGTTCGAAGATTTTCCTTACCGCGAAATACAGATTGCCGGCACAAGAAAGCCATTCCTGCCGGATGAACAATACCATTTTTCCATCTCGCATTGTGGCGCTTACGCCGCCGCGATCGTAAGCCGGTTCGACCGGGTGGGTATCGACATCGAAATCCCTACTGAAAAAGTATTTCGCATCCTCCATAAGTTCCTGCATAAAGAAGAGCTGATGCAGTTCAAACTGGCCTCCACCCAGGTGGTGGCGCTGGATGAACACCTTGGCGATTTCGAACTCGAAGACACCGATCCCTCGTTGCCCACTTTGCTTTGGTCTGTGAAGGAGTCGATATTCAAATGGTGGGGCTGGGGCGAAGTCGACTTCAGCGATGCCATGCGGCTCTCGTCTTTTGAACCGAAAGAAGAAGGTAACCTCACGGCAATGTTCATCAAAAACCAGATCGAGATTCCGCTAAGGGTGCATTACCGGCAATGGGAGAACCTGGTGCTCACCTGGACTGCCACCGAGCCGGACGTTATCAAGCGGGTAGACTAACTCA
Source organism: Chitinophagaceae bacterium (assembly GCA_036375835.1). GTDB lineage: Bacteria > Bacteroidota > Bacteroidia > Chitinophagales > Chitinophagaceae > JAEZDC01. Next base: position 5,051 of record DASVBM010000393.1, read on the forward strand.
GCAGCGCATAACATTGGTTGGCAATCTCCAGTTCCTCATTGGTGGGAATGACCAGGATCTTCACGGGTGAGCCCGGACTGTTGATCTCCCGGATCCCCGTTGTTCGTAATTCGTTTTTCTCCGCGTCGGGATATAACCCAAGGTATTCCATTTCACTGCAGACCATGTTCCGGATAACCGCTGAATTTTCGCCCACACCTGCAGTAAAAACGATGGCATCGAGCCCGTTCAGCACGGCCGCGTAGGCGCCGATATATTTTTTGATGCGATAACAGTAGATCCCGGCAGCGAGTACCGCATCCGCGTTCCCTTGTTCCATGCCGGCTGTAATATCGCGCATGTCGCTGTATCCGGCCAGCCCTGCCATCCCGCTTTGCTTATTCAGCAATTCACTCACCTGCCGCGCGGTATAACCGAGTTGTTCGATGAGATGGAAAATGATCGAGGCGTCGATATCACCCGAACGGGTACCCATGACAAGACCGCTTAGCGGACCGAAACCCATTGTAGTGTCTACAGACTTTCCTGCGTTCACGGCAGTCATGCTGCAGCCGTTGCCAAGGTGAATGGTCACCAGCTTCGCCGCGTCGTTGCCAAGATATTTCATCGCCTGCTCCGAAACGTACTTGTGAGAGGTTCCGTGAAAGCCGTAGGCCCGTATTCCATTCTCAGTATACAAAGCCCGCGGTATGGCATAGCGGTAAGCCTTTGGCGGCATCGTCTGGTGGAAAGCGGTATCGAATACGCCCACCTGCTTTGCCTTGTTGAATATCTTTTCCGCTACCTGGATACCGGTAAGATTGGCGGGGTTATGTAATGGGGCCAGCGGGATCAGTTCTTTGATCTTTTCTTTCACTTCACCGGTGATGATGGTAGTGGCTGAAAATGTTTCACCGCCATGCACCACGCGGTGACCCACCACTTCAATATCATCGGGATTGCTGATCACTCCGGTCTCCGCATCGGTGAGGAGGCGCTCTATTTCTGTCAGCCCGGCTTCATGGTCGGCGAAGCGCATTTCGCGCCTGAGCTCCTGCTCACCGTTTTCGTGAAAACGTTTGTGTGTCACCACGCCGTTTTCAAGCCCGATCCTTTCAACCAGCCCGCTGCACAAGGGCTGCTGGCCGGGCATGTTAAACAACTGGTACTTGATTGAACTGCTTCCTGTATTGATCACCAGAATATTCATGGGCTCTTTTACTTAATTGTCCTGCGCCTGTATTGCGGTAATGACTACCGTGTTGAAAATATCGTCTACCGTGCAGCCGCGGCTGAGATCGTTGATCGGTTTGTTCAGTCCCTGCAGCATCGGCCCGATAGCCAGTGCGCCGGTTTCCCTTTGTACGGCTTTATAGGTATTGTTACCTGTATTCAGGTCGGGAAAGATCAGAACGGTAGCCTGGCCGGCGACTTCCGAGCCCGGCATTTTCTGCCGGCCTACCACCGGGTCTACCGCGGCATCGTACTGGATGGGCCCTTCCACTTTCAGGTCCGGCCGTTTTTCGCGAACGATGCGGGTGGCTTCGCGCACTTTCTCAACGTCTGCGCCCTCACCCGAACTGCCGGAAGAATAGGAGAGCATGGCCAGCCGTGGTTCGATACCGAAACGCTGGCTGCTTTCCGCGGAAGAGATCGCGATCTCCGCCAGTTGTTCTGCAGTAGGATCGGGGTTCACCGCGCAGTCACCAAACACCGATACCCGGTGCGGCAGGCACATGAAAAACACGGATGAAACCGTAGATATCCCCGGCCTGGTTTTTACAAACTGCAGTGCCGGCCTGATCGTATGCTGGGTAGTATGCGCGGCGCCTGAGACCATTCCATCGGCATCGCCCTTGTAAACCATCATGGTGCCGAAATAAGAAACATCCGTCATCGTATCTCTTGCCCATTCGATCGTCACGCCCTTGTTCTTTCTCAGTTCATACAGCGTCTGCACATAATCATCGAACCGGGGCGAAGACGCAGGATCGATAATGTTCACCCGGCCGAGATCGAATTGCAGTCCCAGCCGCTTCACTGCCGCCGTGATCGCGGTAACATCGCCCAGTATGGTCAGTTTGACCAGGTCCTGGTTCACCAGTCTTGCGGCAGCTTTCAGGATCCGGTCATCGTTACCCTCGGGTAACACGATATGTTTGATGCTGCTCTTGGCTTTCCTGGTGAGCTGATACTGGAACATATGCGGCGTAATGCCTTCCGGCTTGAAGGTGACGATCTTCTGGTCCAGGGCCGCGGTGTCTACATACTTCTCAAAGGTGCTGATGGCGAGCTCTATTTTCTTTTTGTTTCCCGGTGTGATGCGCGAATGAATATTTCCCAGCAAAGCGGAAGTACGGAAGGTGCTCGTCTTTAAAGCGATAATGGGTACAACGGTCTGGAGTCCTTCAAGCAGCCTGAGTATCGGCTCTTCCGGTTCAATGCCGCCGGTGAGTACGATGCCGGCAACCTTCGGGTAGTTCGAAGAGAGGTTGGCCTGCAGTGCACCGATGATAATATCCCCGCGGTCACCGGGTGTTATGATCAGCACGTTCTCCTTTATATGGTCTAAAAAGTGCGGGAGGTGCATGGCACCGGTTACAAAATTGTCTACCTGGTTATTGAGCTCTGCCTCACCCAGCAACAAGTGACCGCCGATCTGGTCGTAAATATCTTTCATCGTCGGGTGCAGCAGGTTCCGGTCTTCCGGTATCACCGATAAAATCGTATCCCGCTGCAGCAGCCCGGCTACGGACTCGCGTACCGGTTGCACCATCCCTTCCTTAACCTTGTTTACCACGATTGCGAGGATCTGTACATCGCGCCGGGCGAAGTTGGCGAGCGCCGACTGGATACTGGTTGTAATCTGTTCCAGTGTCTTGTTCGTTGCCGAAACAACCAGTACCACCGGCGAACCGAGGTTTTTTGCCAGTGAAAGATTGGCCTCGAATTCGAATGCAGTGCCTTCACCCAGGTAGTCGCTTCCTTCAATAATGGTGAAATCGTATTGCTCCTCCAGTTTTTTAACTTTCCGGATAACTGTCTCTATCAGCCGGCTGCGGCTTTCGGCCTCCATCTGCTGCATCGCCTGCTGGCGGGTATAGGCGTAGGTATCCTCGTAACTGACCGGCAGGCCGAAGTGTTCAACGATGGTTTGAATGTCTACGTCCTTTTTCTCTTTCGGGTCGTCGTTTATGATGGGTTTGAAGAAACTTACTTTCTGCGCCTTGGCCAGTAACATGTTAACAATGCCCAGGGCAACGATGGATTTGCCGCTGTAGGGCTCCGTCGTTGCAATAAAAATCGATCTGATCATATGCCGCTCTTGTGACTGGCAAAATTAGAGGTGGTGCCAGGATATTTACCCAACTAAAATCATGCGTTCGACCGCTCCAGATCAGCTATTGAAGGAAGTGTTAACGGGAACCTGACAGCGGGTATAATTCTGAAGCGGGATCCTGCTGCAGTATCTCTTTTAATACCTCGCAGAGCCCGGCATTTTCTCTGCGGAGTTCGTTGGGTCTTTCAAAAAACAGTTCTACCGATTCGGCCCAGAACTCCTGGAGATTGCGGTATGCGTTCCGGGAAAATAGGCTGGAAGGATGCTGTTGGCTTTCTTCATAAACAGCTTCTCCTTCTGAAAGTACCTTTTCAAACTGTGCTGTGAAGTTCCGGCAGCGGCCGCTGTCCGCTTCCACCAGCTGGAAATACAGCGCGTGCGCCATTTCGTGCAGTCCGAGGTTGCTTCCATCGGTATAATCCTCCTGCCCGGCGAGGAACCGGTTCCAGGCAACAGTGATGGTGTTGCCGTATACGTGACCGGCCAGCACCCTCAGGCTGTGGTCGGCTGCAAAATATTCTTCCTTGTATATACGGATATAGCGGAAGTGCGGAAGGAGGTAGCGTGGTAAACCGAAGGTGAGCTGTACCGCTGTTGCGCTCAGCAGCACCGGCATCTCCACGAAAGTTTCATCTGATTTGATCAGGAAGGTCTTGTCGGCAAGGAATTTCCGCGTGCGACGAAGGAACTCGTCTTTCAGTTCCGGTGCGAGGCGACGATAATACGGTAAGTGCTTGCTTAATATATGCTCGTATTGTGCGATGGGAAAAGACAGGCTTTGTCCCGGGTATACATGGTAGTCTTTGAAGAGCTCGTTGATCCGTTCTGCGGATTCCCCCTGTTTATAGCTACCCAGTATCGTGATCCCTTTCGATTTCCAGGCGCGTCGAACCATCACCGTGCCGATCGCAACGAAGAACAGCATGGTGAACAGGAAAGGTTTGTAACTGTTTTCCGCATCCGGGTTCAGCTCTTCTTCTGCCTGCCGCGTTTCAAGATACCCGCGCATCTCGTCCACCCGCTGCTTCAGGCTGTCGGGCAGGCTGTCGTAGGCCACCGGAACGCCTTCAACCAGGTAATATAAACTGGTGGTGTCGCTCATCAGCCCTCCAGGTAGACTTCTTCCGAGCCGTCGAGTAAATTAATATTGACATCGGTTCCGGCGATCCCTTCTATCGATCCCCGAATATGCGCGGCGCTCAGCAGCACTTTCTCCAGTTGTTTTTCCCTGGCTTTCCAGAGTTTCTCCATCGCATCGCGTTCCCGCTGGATGCTGGATTTCATGCCGAGGAAGCCTTCACGGATCGCCTTCCATTGTTCTGAAAATTCGTTACCGGTGAGATAATCGTATAACAGGCTCATCTTGTCGCCCTTGTTCACCTGGCTGCTGGTAACCTGGAATACTTTAAGGATGCTGTTGCGTAACACAACGGTGAGACTTCTTACTTCGGCGAAGGTGCAGATATACACCCCATCCCTTTCTCCGAAACGGTCCATATCCTTAGGTAAAGCCTGCGTAACGATAACAGCAAGGTCAGCGCCCTGGCTGCGCATATCCGCTTTCAGCTTTTCGATCCATTCTGCCGAAAAGTCTTTGGTGCGTTTGCTTTCGTAGATGATCTTTCCGCAGTCCTGCCCGAACGGGTTGCAGATCGTCTGTATGCAATCCGCGCCGCGCACGCCTTTCCCGACCGGTTCAATGCGGTCGTAAGGGAAAGTTGCACGCAGAATTTCTTCCAGCATCAGTTCCTGTACTTCGCCCTGGAGCTGCATGCTGCCCTGTTCTGCCTTGCGCCGCATTTCTTCGGCCAGCTTCTTCTGGTCTTCCAGCTGCTTCTTCAGTTCGGCTTCCCGTAACCGGAAATCAGATTCCGCCTGTTCAAGCCTTTGTTTTTCCAGTTCGCGTATCTCCACCGAAAGCTTTTCCCTTTCCTCACTCAGCCTGCGTTTGATATTCAGTTCCAGTTCTTCCTCTTTCGTTTTCAGCTCCTGCATTTTGTTCAGGAATTCCAGCTCTTTTTCTCTTGCAAGCCTGAGTTTCTCTTTGTTTTCTTCGTTCGCCTGCTGCAGCAACTGCAGCTGGTTCTGGAAATCGGCGGCAAGTGAGCTGCGGATGGATTCTTCCAGCTGCGCATTCTTCTTCGTGAGCTCCGCCTGCAGCTTTTGCTGGAACAGTTCTTCCTGCTGCTGGGCGGCGCGCTTGCTGTCTTCTTCCATCTGGCGGATCTTTTGTTCCGCCTTGTTCCGGTAATCGACCATCTGCTGCCGCAATTCCTGTTTCTGTTTTTCGATCTCAGTCTTTAACTCGTCGTTGAGCGCATCTTCCAGCGGAAACTCGAAGCCGCAACCCGGGCATTTGATCTGTGTAGCCATAATTCCTGTTTACCGTTCAATATTACAAAACACTGCTCAAATATTTAGCATAATCATGGAATAAACACTGCAGCGCTGGTTTACAGCGGTGAAAAAGATTTTCAGAAAAAATTATGTAATCGGTTTATGCAATTCATCCGGTATAAAATGACGCTATGAGAATACCCTTAACCCTCGTTTTCCATTTGGTGCTGGCCACCGTTGCGATGGCTCAGCCATCGCGAACAGATTCAACTATGTTCATACAGGTAGTAGTTCAACCGGCACCGATGTCATTTGATCTTGTTTTAACTACACCGCACTGCAGTATAAAAAAGACGCGGTTCACCCAGGCCGTACAAGTCATAAGGACAATTAACGGCGTCGTGCGCGATTCACTGGGGCAGCCGGTTCCATACGCCGCCATCGGGACTTTGAATGCAGGGGCGGGTAGCAACGCTGATTCCGCCGGGATGTTTTCGCTAACAGTTCAGCACACTGATTCATTACAATTGAAGGTGTCCGCGGTGGGGTATCAGACAAAATGGGTTCGCGTGGATGATACCGGACGGCCCCTTGAAATCATCATGCAGGCATCCGGGGGCGAATTGGAGCCGGTGGTGATCGGGTCGCGACTGTCGTGGCGGCGCGGTTGCGGTATTCATTGTGTTATGCAATGTATCTGCATACTTAAGGTAGGGCGCGCGGTACACCGCGAGACCAGTGAAACCGCTGTGCAGCCGCAGACTCTGTTGTATCCCAACCCGGCCAGGCCCGGCATGATCATCCATATAGAAACCGGTACCGAACCGCGAAACCTCCAGCTGCTGAACAATGCCGGCCAGCTGGTTTCGCAGCAGCCCGTCGCAGTGTTGAAAGGACAACCATTGCTATTACCACTC
>DASVBM010000493.1:0-11235 GCA_036375835.1 Chitinophagaceae bacterium
CAAAAACGATACCTGCGTGTTTACCTGCGGGAAATGTTTTAAAGATACCCCAAAAACAGAAATGGATATGTTAAACGGCGGGGAAAGCGATTTGATGAATTACTTCCTGCCTTTCATAAAATTCAGCCTGGTGAGGATTCCTTTCATTATCTCCATCCGGATGCGACCGATATCTGCATTATGAGGCCCTTCGATATTCAGGACAAAAAAATACGGGTGTTTGTTTTCTTCAATCCAGCCGACTATCCAGCCAAGTGAGTTGCCGTTTTCCTTGAACGCCCAGCCTGTTTTATAGCTGAGTTTATAACTGCTGTTGTCTTCCTGCAGCATCATCTGCTTTACGATCTGCTGCGACCGTTTCTCCGGGATGAGTTGAGTGAAATAGAGTTTCTTGACGAGCCCCAGTTGTTCATCCGGTGTAATCTGAAGGCTGTTGTCAAGCCAGAAGCTGTCGATGACGCTGATTTTACGGTTACCGTATTTCAGGCTGTCGAGCCATAGCTGCATGGTATCTTTCCCGATGCGGCGGGCAACTTCCTGATAATAAGGCACCGCGGAAACTTTGAATGCCTGTTCCATTGTAAGATCGCGGTTCCATGCAGGGATTGAACGCACCACACCATCCCAACGGATTGTATCTCTTTTTTCATCGTATACCCTGCCGGTCTGCAGTGCTACCAGCGAATTCACAATCTTAAATGTTGAAGCGGGGGTGAATGCGGAATCGCGGTAACGTTCCAGGTTATAGATTGTGAATTCATTTTTTGCATTATCATATATTGCAAAACAGCCTTCCACACCATGCCTTGTGAAGAAACTGCCGAGGCTTTTATCCTGTTTCACGTTATTCGGAGAGCAGGCGATCAGCATCACAAAACAACTAGCCAGAACCACCAATACACCCTGCTGAATTTCTTTCATTTTCATTTATTTCAGTACTCCTAATTCTTTACCTACCCTGGTGAATGCTCCAATAGCCTTGTCCAGATGATCCTGCCGGTGTGCGGCGCTGAGTTGTACACGAATTCTTGCTTTACCCTTCGCAACAACGGGATAGAAAAAGCCGATCACGTAAATGCCTTCGTCCAGCAGCTTTGCAGCGAACTGTTGCGCTACCACAGCATCATACAACATTATCGGTACTATAGGATGATCCCCCGGACGAATGTCGAAACCTGCTGCGGTCATCTTTTCGCGGAAATACCGGGTATTATACTCCAGCTTGTCACGCAGCTCAGTTGTCTCGGTAAGCATATCCAGGACCGCAATGGACGCACCGACTATGGAAGGGGCGAGGGTGTTGGAGAAAAGATAGGGGCGGCTGCGTTGACGCAGCATCTCGATTATTTCTTTCCTGCCGGAAGTAAACCCTCCGCTGGCGCCGCCAAGTGCTTTACCAAGCGTGCCGGTAATGATATCTACCCGGCCCATCACACCCTTATATTCGTGTGTTCCCCGTCCGGATTTACCCAGAAAACCAGATGAATGGGAATCATCAACCATCACGATCGCATCATATTTGTCAGCGAGGTTGCAGATGGTATCAAGTTGAGCGATTGTGCCATCCATACTGAACGACCCGTCTGTGACGATAATGCGGCTGCGAAGTTCAGATGTCTCCTTCAGCTTTGCCTCAAGATCAGCCATGTCATTATGTGTGTAGCGGAATCGTTGGGCCTTACACAGTCTTATCCCGTCGATTATCGAAGCGTGGTTCAGTTCATCACTTATGATCGCGTCTTGTTCATTGAATAATGGCTCGAATACGCCACCGTTGGCATCAAATGCCGCCACATACAATATAGTGTCTTCGGTACCAAGGAATTCGGAGAGTTTCCGTTCAAGTTGTTTATGGATATCCTGGGTACCGCAGATGAATCGCACGCTGCTCATTCCATACCCATGGCTGTCAATCGCTTTATGGGCTGCCTCTATAACCCGTGGATGGGAAGAAAGACCAAGGTAATTATTCGCACAAAAGTTCAGTACCGTTTTGCCGTTAACCGTAATTTCCGGGCCCTGCTCGCTGGTAATCACCCGCTCCCGCTTAAATAAACCCGCTGTCTCAATTTCATTCAATTCCGAGGCAATCCGCTGCACAAATTTGTCATTCATAAGCAATCTTTTAAACCGGGTGCAAAGATATTGGCAGCCAGCTCCCCTTCAAAAATCGAAATTGCAGGTTTTTGCTGGTTTAATGTCGCAACAATAATTCCCTGAACCTCAGCGGTAAAGGCTGTGTTAATGGTTTGCAAACAAAATTTTCTTGCTCCGAGCTGTAACTTTTCGCGCCTAACTTCGTTCCACTATTTTCAAATAGCTGTTTATGAAACGTTTACTAATTGCTGCTTTTTTGGTTATCACTACCACAATTTTACTTTCTGTTGCGTACAAAAAGGCAGACAACCAGGTTTGCAGGCAAAAGAAGATCTGCTGCCTGAAGCAGAAACCCGCGCATTCAGGCAATGAAGAATACATTTTTTGGGAGCCGATGAGCCGGATTCTGATGATTCGATAACACCCAGACTGCGCAGACCAACTTTTTTTTATTTGAGGTGTAACTTTTTAGCCCCTGATCCGTTACACTTAGCAACACCCCCGCCCAACACTATGACTGAAAAGGAGTATAATGCCTGTGTTGACCGTTATTCCGATCGGGTCTTCGGCTTCGTTTTGAAAAATATTAAAAACGGGGAAGACGCAAAGGATATCGTTCAGACTGCATTTGAAAAACTATGGAAGTGCCGCGACCAGGTGGATTGTGACAAAGCCAAATCCTTCCTGTTTACCGTGGCGTATAACCAGATAATTGACGAATCGAGGACGAACAAACGAATTCAGTTCTTCGGAAGATTGGATGTTAAACTGAGGATTGAGCCTTCAGTCCAGAACATGCAGCTGCGCAAAACACTGATGGAGGCGCTTGACAGGCTGAACCATACGCAGAGAAGTCTTGTGATGCTGAAAGATTATGAAGGATACAACTACGCTGAAATCGGGAAAATAACGAACCTCGATGCTGTGCAGGTGAAGGTTTATCTGCATCGGGCCAGACTTAAGCTGAAAGAATACCTTGTAAGCCCTGAAAATGTAATGTAAAATGATCAACCGCAACAACTATGAAGAATATTTGCTCCTTTACCTGGATGGGGAGCTGGATTCAACTGAACGAAGTGAGGTTGAACAATTCGTGAGGTTGAACCCCGACATCGAAGCGGAACTGGAATTATTACAACAAACCGTCCTCAAACCGGAATCCGTTTCTTTCGGTGAAAAAGAAACCCTGTATCGCAATGGTGATGAGTTGCATACGGGGAATTTCCAGGAGTGGTTTCTTTTATATGTTGATAACGAACTAACGGATAAACAAAAAAACGAAGTTGAAACTTTCGTGTTGCGGCACCCGGAACTGCAGAGCGAATTCATCCAGTTGAAGCAGGCAGTACTGACACCCGAGGAAATTATATTCACCGACAAGAAAAGTTTATACCGAACTACGGAACACAAGAGGCGGGTAATCGTTATGTTCCGATGGGCTGCGCTTGCTGCGGCGGCGGTGACAGGCATAATAGCCATATTGATGTTCAGCGGAAATGAAACTCCGGCTGATGTTGCAAACCGGAACTCAGTGAAAACCGGTCAGGAGGTTCCGGCAATATCAGGGACAAATACCACCCCGATTGAGCCTGCAGGAATTAATGCGAAAGATAACCCGGTTGCTGCCGGTAAAGAAAAAAGCGGCAACAAGATTGAATCTCAACCTTACCGGGGGCGTCAAAAGACGATTCAGGAAGAGGTTCCTGTGATTGCCTACCAGCTTCCCGAACAATCAATGCCAGTTGAAATATCCGGAGAAACGGCAATTAATACGGAAAAGCCGGAATCTGCAATCGCTGCGATAGATGATGGAAAATACAGGGAAAAGGAGAATGTAGTGAAAACCGGGCCTACCGTTGAAGAAAACACGATGGCAGATTATGCGGTTCGCAACCAGGAGCTGAACACCGAAAATGATAATAGCTTAATGGTGGGCGCGCTACAGGTAAACCCGGATAAGCTTCGCGGTTTCTTCCGTAAAGCAACCCGTTTTTTGTCCGGTAAGGCAAAAGATAACGAAGAGCCGGAAGGCAAACTGAAAATTGCGAGTATAGAGTTAACAAAATCAAAAAAGAAATCCCCTTAAAACAGTTCAACATGAAAAAAATTCTAGTCCTGGTTGCAGCTTTAATTGCTGCAGGGAATCTTATGGCCCAGTCCGACACCACGGTAACAAAATCGGACACACTTGTTGTTGGAAATTTCATAATCATTAAAAAAGACAGGAAAGCCTCTTCTTCCGACACATCGGAATACCAGGTGTCTAAACGTAAAAACAAGAGTAACATTTCAACTAACTGGGCTATACTTGATGTAGGCTTTGCCAACGTGCGTGATGAAACGAGCTATGGCTCAGCTGAAACGAACGCTTACCTCTTCGGCGGCTCGCAGCATTTCAGCGAGCAGGACATGAAACTGAGGACAAGCAAAACCAGCAACGTAAATCTCTGGTTTTTTATGCAGAAACTTAACGTCAGCAGGCATGTACTGAACCTTAAGTATGGTATGGGCCTGGAAATGTACAATTTCCGTTATAGCAAAAACATCAGCTACCGCGAGAACATCGCATCCGGCAATCCTGGAGTATTCAGGGACTCTGTTGAATTCAGCAAGAATAAACTTTACGCCGGTTATATTACCGTTCCTTTCATGCTGAACGTGAACTTCACGCCGGAACGAAGAAAAGGTTTCAGCCTGAGTGCCGGAATCAGCGCCGGTTACCTGATCGGCAGCCGTAACAAACAGGTGAGCAATGCAAGGGGAAAACAGAAGTTCAAAGGCGACTTTGACCTGGAGAAATGGCGGCTGGCATATATCGCCGAGCTGGGACTAGGACCTGTGCGGCTCTACGGCAGTTACAGTATTAATCCATTACATGAACGCGGGCTTAAGCAATATCCCTACGCAGTCGGCATCCGCTTCAGCAACTTTTAAGATTTAGTGTTTCTTCATGTGCATTACGGCTCCTGTTTCTTCAGGAGCCTTTTTGTTGCCGGTTAAATTTGCGATAAACCAGCAAAAAAAATTCCGGCAACAGAAATTCTGCATAGTTCTTGCTTTTGTCGCGGGTATTACCGGGCGAACGCTGCACCAGGCCATTTAATTTTTTGTGAAAGCAGGCGAGCCCGATAATCAGGAGCCAAACAAGACCGTTAGTTTTTAAAATCAGCAATTCCTATGCGTCGCGCTTACCTCAGCTTTCCAGTGCTTGCTCTCATTTTTATTTCCAATACCTCATTCTACGTAAACCCGGATTATTACCTGGTGATAGACAAAAGCGACTATAATCTTTATGTATTCGACGAGGACGGGTGGCTACTTACCTTTCCAGTGGTATTCGGGAGCAAAGATCAGAGCGATAAGATGATGGAAGGCGATCGGAAGACACCGGAAGGCTCCTTCCGGATTGTTAATAAACGGGTTCACGAGAAATGGTGCCGTTTCCTGCTGATCGACTATCCCAACCCGGAAAGCAGGCAGAAGTTTAACGAGCGCAAGGCGAAAGGATTGATACCACAGTCCGCCCGTATCGGGGGCTCCATCGGGATTCACGGCACCTGGCCGAGGGAGGACTTCGCGATCGACCGTTTTCAGAACTGGACCCAGGGTTGTATCAGTATGAAGAACAGTGACGTGATTAAGCTGTACGGTATGATCCATTCCGGGACCCGGGTAATTATCCAGAAGTAAGCATCCCGGAACAAAGAAAAGGGTACACCAGCAAGCATGCACTACTGCCGGCACATTGGTATGAGAAATCCGGCAATCTGTATGACACCCGATTGAGGCTGTAGATGTTTATTCAATCAGGTGACTTCCGAAGTAGGTCTGCAACACTTTCGGCACCCGGATGCCTTCGGCACACTGGTGATTTTCAAGTATCGCAGCGACAATGCGTGGCAGTGCCAGGCTGCTTCCGTTCAGGGTATGTACCAGCTGTGTTTTGCCGTTACTGTCTTTATACCGGCAAGACATGCGGTTTGCCTGGAAACTTTCGAAGTTACTCACACTGCTCACTTCCAGCCACCGCTCCTGTGCAGCGCTGAATACTTCGAAATCATATGTAATCGCACTCGCGAAACCCATATCTCCACCGCATAACCGCAGAATCCGGTAAGGCAACTCAAGCGATTGTACCAGTCTTTCTACGTGGTTTACCATTTCATCCAGCACATCGTGACTGTTTTGTGGTTCCACCACCTGTATGATTTCAACCTTTTCGAATTGGTGCAGGCGATTCAGGCCTCTTACATCTTTACCATAGCTGCCGGCTTCTCTCCTGAAGCAGGGTGAGTAGGCGGTCATCTTTAAAGGCAGGTCGGAAGCTTTTAAAATCGTGTCGCGGTAAATATTAGTTACCGGAACTTCGGCGGTTGGAATCAGATAGAACCTGTCTTCTGTAACATAGTACATCTGACCCTCCTTGTCCGGAAGTTGCCCGGTGCCATATGCAGAATCCTCGTTCACCATGAAGGGTGGCAGATATTCAATATAACCTGCTTCTGTATTGTAGTCCAGAAAATACTGGATCAGCGACCGCTGCAGCCTCGCTCCTTTATTTACATAAACCGGGAAGCCACTACCAGTGATCTTATTGCCGAGATCAAAATCAATAAGGTTATATTTTTTTGCCAGTTCCCAATGTGGAAGAACGTTGCCGGCAAAAGAAGGTTGAACTCCGCCTTCGCGAACAACCTCGTTATCTTCCGGTGATACGCCCTCAGGAACAAGATCCACCGGCAGGTTCGGCAGCTGGATCAGGGTATCGTTTAGCTTTTTCTCTGCAATAGCCATTTGCTGTTTCAAAGGTTCCAGGGTAGTTTTTAAATTTGTGACTCCCTGCTTCATAGCCTCTGCTTCCTTAATGTTTCCCTGCGCCATCAGCTTGCCGATCTCTCTGGAAGCAGCATTAACTTTTGCCTGGGCCTGGTCGAACGCCGCCTGAAGTTTTTTCCTTTCATCGTCAAGTGCTATCACCTCATCTACCACCTGAAGCTGTGTATACCGTTTTTTAGATAGGCGCCTCAAGACTTCATCTTTGTTCTGGCGCAGGAAATTAACCTGTAACATCGGTTGCTATTTGCAGCAAAGATAACTGCTGGAGCGGCAGATTCAGCGAAATGCCCAGAGCTTTGGCAGGGATCGTTTCATTCCATCACTACCGCGATCACCTTTATCTTTGCCCGTATGAATATGAACGATGACCTGATGCAGCGGTGGTGGACACTGGAGGCAAAACTTGTTGAGCGATTTGGAAAAAAGCCCGATATGGAAGCTATCCTGTTTCTCATCGGCATCAATGAAACCGGGTTTTTGGCTGATAAAATCACCAAGGAACAAAAGCAGGACCTCATGCACGTAGCCACCTGCATGCTCCTGGCGCCAAGCGGATATTTTGTATATGAAGGGCGCGACGATGAGGGTTGGCCGCATTATAAACAAGTGAAAGAACTGCCAATTATGAACCTCCAGGAACAGGAAAATTTTCTGAGAGATCATATTTTACTTTATTTCGGGGAACAAGGAATCTGAGCACATGAAAAAACTCTTATTTGTTTTATCCATCGCCGGAGCTTTATCGGCGACAGCACAGCAGAAGCCAAAGGGCATAAAGAAAACGCCGACAAAAACGAATGCAGTTAAAAAGCCGGCGCCCGTGAGCAAAGAGCGGCTGGTAGAAATTACTACCGACTACGGTACGATGGTATTGAAACTATACGACTCCACACCGTTACACCGCGATAACTTTGTCAGACTCGTAAACTCCGGTTTTTATGACAGCCTGCTGTTTCACCGGGTAATCCAGGGATTTATGATCCAGGGTGGAGATCCCACCAGCAGGAATGCCGACAGTGCAGCAATGCTCGGAAGCGGATCTGCTCCGGGTGAACGTATACCCGCGGAGTTCAAACCACAGTTTTTTCACAAAAAAGGCGCATTGGCTGCAGCCCGGGACAATAACCCGGAACGTGCCAGCAGCAATTGCCAGTTTTATATTGTGCAAGGAAACCGTATCACTACCGAACAACTGGCACAGCTGGAAGCCAGGGTAAAACAGGCGAATCCGGGTTTTAATTATACAGACGCACAGAGGGAAACATACGCACGCATGGGAGGTACTCCTTTCCTTGACCAGAATTACACGGTATTTGGAGAGGTTATCAGCGGGCTCGAAGTTATCGATAAAATTGCAGCAGTCAGGGTGAGGCAGGGCGACAACAGGCCCGAAATCAATGTAAGGATGAAACTGCGCATGCTGAACTGATGCTGAAAATCATGTAGCGGTATCATTAATTTTCCAATATTTGCAGCCTAAATCAACTGTTATGAATTTCCCCTCTGAACTCAGGTACACAAAAGACCACGAATGGATCAAGCTGGAAGCTAATGTTGCAACGATTGGCATAACTGATTTTGCACAACGGGAGCTTGGTGACATCGTTTATGTAGACATCTCTACTGTAGGAAAGGCACTGAATGCAGGCGAAGTTTTCGGAACAGTTGAGGCGGTAAAAACAGTAAGCGACCTTTACCTACCTGTGAGCGGAACCATCAAAGAGGTAAACCCGGAGTTGGAAAAACAACCTGAACTGGTGAACAATGACCCATACCAGGGAGGCTGGATGGTGAAAGTTGAAGTAAAAAACCCTGCCGAAATGGATCAGCTGATGTCGGCCGAGGACTATAGCAAAATGGTAGGGTAAGACGATTTATCGTGATATTCTAAGCCGGACGTCGGTGGCGGTGCTGCTGACCTCCGGTTTTTTTTTTTAAATCCCCTGAAATGAGGATCCTGGCAAAATCGCTATTTTGCCTTTTCAATTACCCCGGCATGGCATCGAAAAACAAACCCGGCAGTACCGCTTCTGCAGTATTACTTAAGTCGCTTCAACATCGTTTTGATAACAATCCACACAGGCATAAAGGCATCAAATGGCAGGATGTGCTGGCTAAACTGGAAGGCAACAATAAAAAACTCGCCGTGCTGGCCATGATGGAAGCATCGGGCGGTGAGCCGGACATAATCGGTTACGATCAAAAATCCGGTGAATATATTTTCTGTGATTGTTCGGCAGAAACTCCGAAAGGACGCAGAAGCTTATGTTATGATGAGGAGGCGCTTGCGTCCCGCAAAGAACATAAACCAAAGAGCAGTGCAGTGGAAATGGCGGCTGAAATGGGCGTCGAACTTATTTCAGAAGAGGCTTACCTTGGTTTACAGCAAATCGAAGATTTTGACTTAAAAACTTCCAGCTGGTTGTTAACCCCGCCAGGTATACGTGAAAAAGGTGGCGCCATATTCGGGGACAAACGATTCGGCAGAACATTTATTTATCATAATGGAGCAGAATCTTACTACGCAGCACGAGGTTTCAGGGGAATCTTAAGGGTATGATTCCGTTTCCGAAATATTGTTAGAAGCCACACTTTATTCTCAAATACCGGATTTCCCACGGCAATTTACGAGTGTGCGAAAGAAGGCAGATGAAAAATTAATTATGTTTCAGGTTGTTTATAATTTGAAGATCGATTGACTCCGTGACAGACATTACAGGAAAATCCAAAATATTCATAACTGATCTTATATGGGCAAGCTCGCCGAAATCAAGACGAAAGTGAATTCCGCCAGCGTGCAGGAGTTCATCAACAAAATTGCAGATGTCAGAAAGCGCCAGGACAGTCAGCTGATACTGGAAATGATGGAGAAAGCAACTACTGAAAAGCCGCAGATGTGGGGAACATCTATCGTTGGATTCGGACACAGGAGGTACAAAAGTCCAGCTACGGGTCGTGAAGTAGAGTGGTTTAAAATCGGGTTTTCGCCTCGCAAGGCGAATATATCTCTATACTTTAACCTTGATCTAAAGGCTTATGGGCCGGACCTCAGCATTCTCGGTAAACACAAAACCGGCGTGGGCTGCCTCTATATCAACAAAATTGAAGAAATTGATCTTCAGGTGTTGCGAAAAATTATAAATGCAGCGGCTGAAAAACAAAAGGGGTGAATTATAATTCATATCAAAGCTACGATGGCTGCGAGACAGTCAATTCAAAAAGAACTCAAGACCAGCGTGCGGTTTTCAACAATCGACGAGTATCACGAATTCTTTCCGGCCGAAGTACGTTCTATCCTTGATCAACTGCGGCAAGCTATCAGATTGGCAGCGCCCAGGGCATTTGAAGTAATCAGCTACAATATGCCCACCTTCAAACAACATGGAAACCTGGTTCATTATGCAGCTTACAAAAAGCATATCGGGTTTTATCCAACGTCCTCCCCTATCAAAGTAATCAGCGCTGAACTGATAAACTATAAAACTTCGAAAGGAGCGATCCGGTTTCCAATTAACGAACCTTTGCCTTTGTCATTAATCAGGCGGATTGTCAGGCTCAGGGTAGCGGAAGATACTGCCAGAGCAAACCTGCGCAAAAGCAAACATCAATAGGTGAAAAAGCCGACCAGGAACATGCACCTCATGCTGATATTTCTGTTCTCGAACTGCCTTGATTCCGGTTACCGTTTTTAAGGGCAACTGTTGGAGGGCAGTTCGGCCTCATGAATGAGATGTATTTTTGAAAATGGCCCGTTTACTAAAATTATTTACCGCTATTATCTGGCTGATGTTTATATCGGTGATGTTTATGTTGCCAGCTTCTGAATTACCTGATGAATCCTGGTTCGAAAAAGTATATCTCGATAAATGGGTGCACGTGGTGTTTTTTTTCATACTGGTTTATCTGTTTTACCGCGCGCTTCCCCAAAACCGATTCTGGCGGATCAGGATCGTAATACTGGCGATGATTTATGGAATACTCGTGGAAGTTAGCCAGCGATTGTTTACCCAGGACCGCAGCTATGATTATTCAGATATTATTGCAGACGGGATCGGTTGTTTGCTTGGGATGATTAAATGGAAAAGTCAGTCAAAAAAATAAGCCCCTGTGGAAACAGGGGCCGCAACCAAAACTAACTGCTTATGAGAAAATTGACTACTTGCATTTTTATCAAGACAAAACCAATGCCAAAACATAATTTTTCTCTGTTAAGGGTTTGGTAACTGGCCGTACTGGTTAAGTCCGCTCTAGTATTAGAACGCAGACGGAGCCCATTTGTTTACCAACAAAATGTTAATCCGG
>DASVBM010000388.1:0-2808 GCA_036375835.1 Chitinophagaceae bacterium
TCGATCAGTGATTTTAGTTGTTCTTCCTTGTTTGTCTGAACCTGTGAAATCAGCGTTCCTTTCCGAAATCCGGCGAAGGTGGGGAGATTGTTCACGGTCGCAAGTTTCCGCGATTCAGGGAATTTTTCCGCATCTACAACTACGAAGGTGGCGCCAGGTGTTTCTGCAGCAAGCCTTTTGAATTTTGGTTTCATCAGTCTGCAGTTGCCACACCACCCGGCAGAATATTGAACGATCACTGTTTCGTTTTCCGCCAATACCTGTTGCAGGTTATCTTCAGTTAATTCGATCATGATCTTAGTTTTTTGAAAAGTACTCGGCAACACCTTCGTTGGTAGCCTTCATGGCTTCCTGCCCTTCTTCCCAGTTCGCCGGGCAAACCTCGCCGTATTTCTCTACGTGCAATTGTGCGTCGATCAGTCGGATGTATTCGTCGATGTTGCGGCCGAGAGGAAAGTCGTTCACTGACTCATGGCGTACGATACCCGTTTTGTCAATAATGAAAGTTCCGCGGTATGCAATAGGTGCCCCGCTGAACGACCAGGTACGGGTATTCGCATCGAAGTTGTATTCACCGCCCAGAACACCATAGTTAAGCGAGATTGTCTTTGATGTGTCTGCGATCACAGGAAACGTTACACCCTGGATACCACCATTATCCTTTGGTGTGTTCAGCCAGGCCAGGTGGGTTTCTTCCGTGTCTGTAGAGCAACCGATCACTACCGTGTCTCGCTTCTCAAATTCAACCAGTTTTTCCTGGAAGGCATGAATTTCCGTGGGGCAAACGAAGGTGAAATCCTTGGGGTAGAAAAACAGAATGACGTTTTTCTTCCCGATGTACTGCGCGAGGCTGAAATTATCGACTATCTCTTCTCCGTTGATTACTGCACCTGTAATAAACTGAGGTGCCTGCTTACCTGTTAATGCCATATGAAGATTTTTATTTGTTCCGGTTGCAAGGATCGCAACAGTCCGTTTTTCGCGCGCGAAGATAGAGCGCTGTAATAAGAATGGACAAAGTAAAAACCTAAAATGAATATAATATTCCGGAACGGGAAACCGGATGTATTTAAACACAATCGAAATAAGGGGACGGTGTGCATCTGTAAATATTTTTTTACAGATGCTCAGGTAGTTAACTGAAATCCGAAAATGCATCTGATCATTATCCGGGAGATGCAGGTTGTACCCGGTTCAGGGGCTATCGGAAAAGAATCACTGATTCAGTTAATCCAAACAAAAAAAGCTCCGTTGCAGGAGCTTTTTGTAGCGAGATCGGGAGTTGAACCCGAGACCTTTGGGTTATGAATCCAACGCTCTAACCGCCTGAGCTATCTCGCCCGATAATTCATTTTACCCGTTGAAACGGAGTCCGCCTGCCGGGATATGAATTCAATGCCCTAACCGCTGGGCAATCCCGGCATTCGGGCTGCAAATATATAGGCTTTCTGCTTTGCACCCAGCCAATTTTAATGGAAAAAGCCTCTCGGGGAGGTTTTTTCAGTTGATATTAAGTTGTCGGTACTTACCGGTAAACCCTATCGGTAGGTTCTCCATCCATATTGCCTGCAGGCTCGTGGTGTATTGAATATCCACCTTCCGTGGCAGTTGGTTTGGCAAGAATATGATCCTTGAAATTCGCGATGTCCTGCCGGATATACTTTTCAACAACCGGTCCGAGTAGTTTCGCAATTCCGCGACCGAGGTCTGCAGCAGGAGGACGATAACTGATCAGTACATCCAGCTTCGTGCCCTGGCCTCCGAGTGCGTCTTCGAATACCACTTTCCCGGCGTTCTCTATCATTGACCCCTCAACAGACTGCCAGGCAATTTTCCGGCCTTCTTCTTCCTCCACGATCTCTGCATCCCATTTAATAACACCCAGGTTATTCGGTAGTACAGCTTCCCAATGTGATCTTTTGCTGTCGAGCTCCTGCACCGTGCGCAGGTGTTTCATGAACAAGGGAAGGTTACTGAGCTTGCGCCAGTACCGGAATACTTCGGATTTTGGCTTATTCACAACCATCGTTGTGCGCACGTTCACTGCACGGGAATGGCTTTGCCGCGTTTCATTACCCAACATGCTATAGAGCGCGCAGTTTCCGGAAGCACCACGGTATAACAGGTATCCGCCTACTGCGGCTTTCAGTAATCCGGATACAGGGCTTGAGAATAGCCTTCCAATCCCATTTGTGAATAAAAGCGCACCAATAGTTGCGGATATGATCCTTTCCGGCTCGCTTACATTGATCACATTCATGGTGTTTGCAGGTATACGCAGTTCTTCGCTGTGGCTGTTGCCGTTATGGCTGTGAAGATGTTCCTGGTTCGTCATAACTGTTTTTTGTTTTACGAATCCAAAACAGTGCTTGATTCAGCCGCTTTTTAATTAGCTGCTGTTCAAAAAGAAAAAAGCGGCCGTAGTGAGCGGCCGCGGATTCCGTGAGTAATGTTTTACACAGGGTATACCAGTAACGGGGGCAGGTTTAGTTTGTTCTGCCTGGATATTGCTTCAGTGCTTGTTCAAGGCAATCCATGGCAGCCTCAATTGCCGCAGTATTGAG
The DNA here is from genome assembly GCA_036375835.1 of Chitinophagaceae bacterium. GTDB lineage: Bacteria > Bacteroidota > Bacteroidia > Chitinophagales > Chitinophagaceae > JAEZDC01. Next base: position 2,565 of record DASVBM010000388.1, read on the forward strand.
TACATACGCAAGCCTTACTTCCTGCTTACCAAGTCCAGGGGTACCATAAAAACCGGTGGCAGGTGCGAGCATCACTGTTCGCCCGTTATAACTGAACGATTCCAGAAGCCACTGGCAAAATTTGTCTGCATCGTCGATTGGCAACCGCGCGATCGCATAAAATGCTCCCCCCGGATTCGGACAAAACACGCCGTCCATGCCATTCAGGCGTTTCACAATAAGATCACGCCTGCTCTTGTATTCT
>DASVBM010000192.1:0-9034 GCA_036375835.1 Chitinophagaceae bacterium
TATTAATCCAGAAGTAATCACCAATTAATCTGAAACAAGATGCAAGTAGACGTATTAAATATAAACGGACAGTCAACAGGCAGGTCAGTAGAGTTGCCGGATGACATCTTCGGGATTGAGCCGAACGACCACGTGATCTACCTCGCCGTGAAGCAGTACCTCGCTGCGGCACGCCAGGGAACCCACAAAGTGAAGACCCGTGCAGAGGTAAAAGGTGCCAGCCGTAAACTGCACCGCCAGAAGGGTACCGGTGGTTCCAGGAAGGGTAATATCCGCAACCCGCTGTATAAAGGTGGTGGTACGATCTTCGGACCGAAGCCGCATGGTTATGATTTCAAGCTGAATAAGAAAGTGAAGGACCTTGCGAAGATGTCTACACTGGCTTATAAGGCAAAAGAGAAAGCGATCGTGATCGTGGAAGACATCAGCTTCGATGCTCCTAAAACCAGCACTGTTGCCGGTGCGCTGAAGAGCCTGAACCTCGACAGCAAGAAGGCGCTCTTCGTTTTACCGGAGTACAATGATAACCTCTACCTGAGCGTGAGAAACATACCGAATGCAGACAGCACACTGCTGGCCGACATCAACACGTATGAGATCATGAATGCAGACGTACTGGTTCTCACAGAGGGCGCAGCGAAAATCTTCACAGAAGAAGAAAATACTGCAACCGCTTAATTGAATAATGTTTCAACCGATATAAAATGAAACTGACAGAAGTATTAGTAAAACCGGTTCTTACAGAGAAAGCCAACCTCCAGCAGGAAAAACTGAGGAGATATGCCTTCCGCGTTAATAAAAGAGCCAATAAGTTAGAGATCAAGAAGGCTGTGGAAGAGTTCTACGGTGTGAACGTGGTGGATGTAAATACCGTGGTTGTACCTGGTAAGAATAAAACCCGTTACACAAAAGCCGGTTTTATCCAGGGTGTAAAGTCGGGCTACAAGAAAGCCTACGTTACAGTAGCCGAGGGTGAGACAATTGATCTTTACGCAAACATTTAAAAAAGTAAAAAGTAAAAATCAAAAAGTCAAAAGTAAAAACGCCGGAGTTCAGGGTCTACCAGCCTTTTTGAATTTTGAATTTTGACTTTTGAATTAACAGAATGGTCCGCAAGGCCGCTAAAATTGCAGAACATGGCATTAAAGAAGTACAAACCAATGACCGCCGGCACCCGCTGGAGAATTGGAAATGCATACGCAGAGTTAACGACAGACACTCCTGAGAAGAGCCTGCTGGAGCCTCAGAAGCAGAAGGCCGGCCGTAATGCCCAGGGTCGTCGTTCCATGAGGTATCGTGGTGGTGGAAACAAAAAGCACTACCGGATCATCGATTTCAAACGCAACAAGCCCGGTATTGAAGCTACCGTGGTTTCCGTTGAATACGATCCGAACCGTACCGCCTTCATCTCCCTGCTGGAATATGCAGATGGTGAAAAGCGATACATCCTGGCGCCCCAGGGCATCCAGGTAGGACAAAAAGTAATTTCAGGTGACGACGTGGCACCGGAGATCGGGAATGCGCTGCAGATGAAGCACATGCCGCTCGGTACCATGATTCACAACATCGAGATGCAGCCGGGCCATGGTGGCAAACTGGCGAGAAGTGCCGGTTCGTCAGCACAGCTTGCGAACAAGGAAGAAAAATACGCAGTACTGAAGATGCCGAGCGGTGAGCTCAGGAAAGTGCTGATCAACTGTTATGCAACCGTTGGTGTGGTTTCGAACAGCGACCACAACCTGCAGACGGCTGGTAAGGCGGGTGTGAACAGGTGGAAGGGTATCAGGCCGAGGAACCGGGGTGTTGCGATGAACCCTGTTGATCACCCGATGGGTGGTGGTGAAGGCCGTGCATCAGGCGGACACCCGAGAAGCCGTACCGGTAAATACGCTAAAGGTGAGAAGACCCGCAGCCCGCACCTGGGAAGCGATAAGCTGATCATCCAGCGCCGCGACGGAAAGAAATTAGCGAAGTAATCATTAACCGTTAAAATGCTTCCCGTGCAAGCGGGAGGAAATAAACAAGAAAAAGAATAACATGGCCCGTTCGATTAAAAAAGGTCCTTACGTAGACGCGAACCTCGAAGGAAAAGTGCTGGGAATTAACGAAGGCAAAGCCAAGAAGTCTGTTATCAAGACATGGAGCCGCCGTTCGACCATTACCCCGGATTTTGTAGGACACACTTTCGCTGTGCACAACGGCAACAAGTTCATTCCTGTTTACGTAACAGAGTTCATGGTAGGACACAAGCTGGGAGAGTTTGCTCCAACCAGGAACTTTAAAGGACATTCAGGATCAAAACAGTAAAAAATTAAAAAGTAAAAATTAAAAGTTCAAAACAGTCATTCATCCTCGTTCACGGTTTTGAATTCTGAATTTTGACTTTTGACTTCAAATCATAACAATGGAAGCAGTAGCTAAACTGAGAAATTATCCCACAGGTCCGCGTAAGATGCGTTTGCTGGCCGATGTGATCCGTGGTATGCAGGTAGAGAAGGCCCTCGCAATTCTCGAATACCACCCGCAGCACAATGCCACGCCGCTGGCAAAACTGCTGAAGAGCGCCATCAGTAACTGGGAGCAGAAGAACAACGGCAGCAGTGCCGCTGATGCAAACCTGGTGGTGAAGACTGTTTTTGTGGATGGTGGCCGGACGCTGAAGCGCATGAGGCCTGCACCGCAGGGACGTGGCTACAGGGTTCGTAAGCGCAGCAACCATGTAACGATAATTGTAGATACAAACAACCAATAACAAAATCCCAAGTCGGTTTCCTGAAGGGGGGACGGACTTGAAACCTGGAATTTAAAAATATAATATGGGTCAGAAAGCAAATCCTATAGGTAACAGGTTAGGCATCATCAGGGGCTGGGAGAGCAACTGGTATGGTAACAAGAAAGATTTTTCAAAGAAACTGATCGAGGACAACCGTATCAGGACCTACCTGAATGCCCGGATCAACAAAGGTGGTATCGCGAAGATCGTTATCGAGCGTACGCTGGGTAAGCTGATCATCACGATTCATACTTCCAAACCTGGAATCATCATAGGTAAAGGTGGCGGAGAGGTTGACCGCATTAAAGAGGAGCTGAAAAAACTCACGGGTAAGGATGATGTGCAGATCAACATCCTGGAGATCCGCCGTCCGGAACTGGATGCGAATATCGTAGGTGATACCATCGCCCGCCAGATCGAGAACCGTATCTCTTACAAGAGAGCGATCAAGATGGCTATAGCCTCATCCCTTCGAATGGGTGCCGAGGGTATCAAGATCAAGGCTTCCGGTCGTCTTGGTGGTGCGGAAATCGCCCGCAGCGAGGAGTTTAAGCAGGGCCGTGTGCCGCTGCACACCCTGCGGATGGATATCGATTACGCCAATGTGTTTGCACAAACGGTATATGGCAAGATCGGTCTGAAGGTATGGATCTGTAAAGGTGAAGTACTGGGCAAGCGTGAGCTGAACCCGAATTTCATTGGTGGTAAGGAAGGAGCTGGTGAGCGCAGGGATGAACGCAGGGGTGGCGACCGCAGGGATGACCGTCGCGGTGGCGGAGACAGGAGAGATGACCGCAGAGGTGGCGGTGGAAGAGGAAGGTAATAATCCGGCCTGCCTTAGCCCCGGAATGGTGAATGGCAGCGGAAATATATACAGCGTACATTTTCGAATTTTCGAATTGTCAAAACAAAAAAGATGTTACAGCCAAAAAGAAGTAAACATAGGAAACAGCAGAAGGGACGCATCCGTGAAGTGGCCAAGCGTGGTACTTCCATTGCATTCGGTTCTTATGCATTGAAAGCTGTTGAGCCTGTTTGGTTAACCAACCGCCAGATCGAAGCTGCCCGTCAGTCAATGACAAGGGCCATGAAGCGTGAAGGTAACGTGTGGATCAGGGTATTCCCCGATAAGATCATCACCCGTAAGCCGCTGGAGGTAAGGATGGGTAAGGGTAAAGGTAACCCCGAGTTCTGGGCTGCCGTGGTAGAACCGGGCCGCATCATTTTCGAGTGCGACGGTGTTCCGGAAACAGTTGCCAAAGAGGCGATGGAACTGGCCGCACAGAAGCTGCCGATCAAAACAAAATTCATTGTAAGGAGAGACTTACAAGCCTAATAAACCGATAAGCCGATAATGAGATGACAGGTTTCTCTTCATTGTCAAATTATCAAATTGTCGAATTGTCAAATTAAGTAACGATGGCTAAGAAGCAGGATTTTACCAAGAGCCTTAAAGAACTGAACGAACAGGATCTTAAAGCGCGTATCCAGGAAGACGAACTGAGGCTGAAAAAGCTGGAGTTCGCCCATGCGATCTCTCCGCTGGAGAGCCCGATCACCATCCGTAACCTGCGCAGGGACATCGCGCGCATGAAAACGGAATTACAGAAAAGAGCTGTACAAGCATAAATAAAACAGATGACGAGGCAATAATAACACGTTGCCGGATTGTCAGATATCAAATTGAACACAATGGCTGAAAGAAATTTGCGTAAAACAAGAACCGGGGTGGTTACCAGCGATAAGATGGCGAAGACCATTACAGTAGCTGTTGAAAGAAAAGTAAAGCACCCGATCTATGGTAAGTTTATCAAAAAGACTACCAAGTTCCATGCTCATGATGAAAAGGATGAGTGCGGTGTTGGTGACGTGGTAACGATCATGGAAACCCGCCCGCTGTCGAAGACCAAGCGTTGGAGACTGGTGGAGATCGTGGAAAAAGCGAAGTAACTAACGTTGCAGCGGTGGGCGAATACCACCGGGGCGTTCCAGATAACTTTCATGCCGCAGGCCTGCCGGCCGAAGCAGTGAAAAAGAAAAATATAAAGCTAAAAGCTAAATACAATGATCCAGCAAGAAAGCAGACTGAGTGTAGCTGATAACAGTGGTGCCAAAGAGGTACTGTGCATCAGGGTTCTTGGCAACTCTGGCCAGGACTACGCCAAGATAGGTGACAAGATCGTGGTTACCGTTAAAGATGCCATCCCTGCCGGTGGTATCAAGAAAGGAACTGTTTCTAAAGCCGTTATCGTGCGTACCACCAATAAGCTGCGCAGGAAAGATGGTTCTTACATCCGCTTCGATGACAACGCAGTGGTACTGCTGAACAACTCGGACGAGCCCCGCGGTACGCGTATTTTCGGACCGGTTGCCAGGGAACTGAGGGATAAGGGCTATATGAAAATTATTTCACTGGCACCCGAGGTTCTTTAAAGTCAGTGCGTCAATGGTCATTAGTCAATGACCGGTGACAAATGACCGATGACAAATGAGTGATGTCTAAATGACTAAAAATAAAAAAATGAACAACAGATTTAAACCTAAATACAACATCAAGAAAGGCGACAACGTAGTGGTGATTGCCGGCGATGATAAAGACCTGAAGAAGCCGCGCAAAGTTCTGAAGGTGCTGATCGAGGACGCCAGGGTGGTTGTTGAAGGTGTGAACATTGTTACCAAACATACCAAGCCTTCGGCACAGAATACCCGGGGTGGTATCGTTAAGCGGGAAGCGCCCATCCACATCAGCAATGTGATGCTCTGGGATGCAAAATCGCACAGCGGTTCAAAAGTGAAACGCTCAAGAGACGAAGGAAAACTGGTTCGTATCGCTAAAAAATCAGGTGAAGCAATTAAATAGTAACCTGGCAAAGCATTAAAATATGAGTACTACAAAATATTCTCCCCGCCTGGCCGACAAGTACCGCAAGGAAGTGGTGCCTGCCCTGGTGAAGAAGTTCGGTTACAAGACTGTGATGCAGGCTCCGAAGCTTGAAAAAATCTCCATCAACCGTGGTGTGAATGGAGCGGTGAATGACAAGAAGCTGGTGGATATAGCCGTGGACGAGCTGTCCAACATCACCGGACAAAAAGCTGTTCCAACCTTTTCGAAGAAGGACATCTCGAACTTCAAACTCCGTAAGGGTATGCCGATCGGGGCAAGGGTTACGCTGCGTGGCGAAAAGATGTACGAATTCCTCGACAGGCTCATCTCCGTGGCCCTGCCAAGGGTGCGTGACTTCAAAGGCGTCAGCGACAAGGCTTTTGATGGTCGCGGAAACTACACTCTTGGTGTAACCGAGCAGATCATCTTCCCGGAGATCGACATCGATAAGGTGAATAAGATCACTGGTATGGATATCACTTTCGTAACCACGGCACAAACCAACGAGGAAGCCTACGAGTTACTGAAAGAACTGGGTATGCCTTTCAAGAATATTGTAAAAGACAACCAACAATAAAAAAACAATCCAACATTCCAAATACCTCTGGTTGTCAACTGTAAGTGGAATTTGGGATTTTAAAATTTGGAATTTAATACACTATGGCAAAAGAATCAATTAAAGCCAGGCAGAGAAAGCGTGAAGCAATGGTTGCCAAATATGCCGCCAAGCGTGCAGAACTGAAAGCAGCCGGCGATTATGCAGCCCTGGACCTGCTTCCGAAGAACGCTTCACCGGTTCGCCTGAAGAACCGTTGCCAGATGACCGGTCGTCCGAGGGGTTACATGAGATACTTCGGTATGAGCCGGGTAATCTTCCGCGACATGGCGCTCAACGGTAAGATCCCGGGAGTGAAGAAAGCCAGCTGGTAAAGCCGGGTCGCGCAGGCGCGGCAGGTAAACAGCAACGAACAGAAAACAAGAACATTAAACTAAATCCAATTATCCCGAAAACATCGGGACGTAGGAGGAATAAATATGGTAACAGATCCTATTGCAGATTTCCTGACCAGGATTCGTAATGCACAAATGGCTGGTCACAGAATAGTGGAGATACCTGCTTCTAACCTGAAGAAGCGCATGACTGAAATCCTGTACGAACAGGGATATATCCTGAAGTACAAATTTGAGGACGACAGCAAGCAGGGAGTAATCAAGATCGCCCTTAAGTACGATCCCACGACAAAGCAGCCTGCTATCCGCAACCTGGAAAGGGTTAGCCGTCCGGGTTTGCGCCAGTACGCAAAACCTGCCGATTTCCGTCGGGTGATCAACGGCCTGGGCGTGGCAATCATCAGCACCTCGAAAGGGGTACTCACCGACAAGCAGGCGAAAGCCCAGAATGTAGGTGGCGAAGTACTGTGCTACATATACTAAGCCGTAAGGCAACCGGGAATATGGCAATGGTTTCCGGGTTCAGCGGGTTGACTGACAATTTAAGTTCTCTATACGGAACTGAACACTGTCAACTCACATTGTCGATTTAAAACTCACAAAACAAAAATTATGTCTCGTATAGGTAAACAGCCGATCACCATTCCTTCCGGCGTAACTGTAACAGTAAGCAAGGAAAACGTGATCACCGTTAAAGGACCCAAGGGTGAACTGAAAGAAGCAGTTGACAGGGATATCAAAGTTGAAGTAAACGGTAATGAAGTAAATATTACCCGTCCTACAGACCAGATCCGCCACCGCGCGATGCACGGGCTGTACAGGGCGTTGCTGAATAACCTGGTGAAAGGTGTAACCGAGGGATATAAGAAAGACCTGGAACTGGTGGGTGTGGGATATAAAGCGGCCAACCAGGGTAATGTGCTGGACCTGGCGCTTGGTTATTCACACAATATCATATTCGAAGTACCGAAAGAACTGAAGGTTTCTACCCTCACTGAAAAAGGTAAGAACCCGATGATCATGCTGGAAGGTATAGACAAGCAGTTGCTCGGCGCAGTAGCGGCGAAGATCCGCAGCCTGCGTAAGCCTGAGCCTTACAAAGGAAAAGGTGTGAAGTATACTACCGAGGTAGTGAGAAGGAAAGCCGGTAAAGCTGCTGGTAAGTAACCGGTAACCGGAAACACATTGAGTACAATAAAAATCTTCCGGCAGAATCGGGAGGTGCAAACAGAAATAAAATGAATACCAAATTACAACAGAGGCAAAAGATCAGGTACCGTATCCGTAAGAAGATTGCCGGCACAGCAGCCACGCCGCGCCTCAGCGTTTTCAGGAGCAACCGCGAGATATATGCCCAGTTAATTGATGATGATAATGGCGTTACCCTTGCTGCGGCATCTTCAAGGGACAAGGATATTGCAGCCCAGAAAGGCCCCAAGGTTGACATGGCTAAGCTGGTAGGTGCAGCCATCGCAAGGAAAGCGACCGAACTCGGTATCAGTTCCTGCGCTTTCGACAGGGGTGGTAACCTTTACCATGGCCGTATCAAAGCTGTTGCAGAAGGTGCCAGAGAAGGTGGTCTTCAATTCTAATTTAAAACATACTAATCGTTAGATAATGTCTAAAGCAATTGTCAATAAAGTGAAAGCTGCCGGCGAAATGGAACTGAAAGAAAAGGTAGTTGCCATCAACCGCGTAGTAAAAACCACCAAGGGTGGCCGTACTTTCAGCTTCTCTGCTTTGGTAGTAGTAGGTAATGAGAATGGCGTGGTAGGCCAGGGCCTGGGTAAAGCAAAGGAAGTTCAGGAAGCGATTACAAAAGGTATTGAAGATGCCAAGAAGAACCTGATCAAAGTTCCGGTAATGCATGGTACCATCCCGCACGACCAGCTTGCAAAAGACGGCGCTGCGAAAGTGCTGATCAAGCCTGCTGCACACGGAGCGGGTGTGATTGCCGGAGGTTCTATGCGTGCAGTACTGGAAAGCGCCGGTGTGACCGACGTACTGGCAAAGAGCCTTGGTTCGGCTAACCCGCACAACGTGGTGAAGGCAACCATCAAGGCACTCAGCCTGTTACGTGAGCCGATCACTGTTGCAAGAAACAGGAGCCTGAAGCTGAGCAAAGTATTCAACGGATAATCAGAATCCCAAACTGCAGATTCCGGTATCCAAACACGTAGTTCAGATGCCGGTATCTGGAATTTTCAAATTTTGGAGTTTATATGAAGAAGATCAGAATAACATTAGTAAAAAGCCCCATCGACCGTCCTGAGCGTCAGAAGCTCACGTTGAAGGCGCTGGGCCTCAATAAAACAAACTCTTCAAAGGAAGTGGAGGCCACTCCGCAGATCCTTGGAATGGTACGCAAGGTGAACCACCTCGTTACCGTTGAAGAGCTTGTTTAAGTAACAGCAAACCATTATTCC
>DASVBM010000512.1:0-4989 GCA_036375835.1 Chitinophagaceae bacterium
ACACATTTACATGTATCAGCTGGTCACCCCGTCCATACCCGTTCACTTCCGGGAAACCTTTTCCTTTGAGCCTGAAAATCTTTCCACTTTGGGTGCCGGCGGGTATCTTGATTTTTGCCCGCCCATCAATGGTAGGAACTTCCACCGAGGTGCCGAATACGGCGTCGGGAATAGAAATATGGAGATCGTATGCAACGTTCAGCCCGTCGCGGTGCAATTCTTTATGTTGTTCCTCTTCAATGAGAATGATCAGGTCGCCGTTAGCACCACCTCTTTCACCGGCGTTTCCTTTCCCACTCATGCTGAGTTGCATCCCTTCCTGCACGCCTGCCGGCACATTGATCGTCACCATCTCTTCGCCATAGACCCTTCCCTCGCCCTTACAGGCAGAACATTTTGCGGTAATCGTTGTTCCCTCGCCGTTGCAGGTGGGACAGGTTGTAACGGTTTGCATCTGCCCGAGGAAGGTATTGGTGACCCGTCTTACCTGGCCGCTGCCGCCACAGGTGGAACAGGTCTGAATACTATTTTTATCCTTTGCACCGCTGCCGCTACAGGTTGAACAGGGTACGTATTTCTTTACTTTGATCGTTTTTGTAACACCTTTTGCGATCTCCTCAAAATTCAGCTTGAGCCTGATGCGCAGGTTGCTGCCACGGGTACCGGTAGGTCTGCCACCTCCTCCACCTCTTCTGCCGCCGCCTCCGAAGAAACTGCCGAATACGTCTTCACCAAAAATATCCCCAAACTGGCTGAAGATATCTTCCATGTTCATACCGGCGCCGCCGCCATATCCGCCGCCTGCAGCACCTGGTGCAAAAGCCTGATGGCCGTAGCGGTCATACTTTGCCCGCTTATCAGTGTCGCTTAGTATCTCATATGCTTCAGCTGCTTCCTTGAATTTTTCCTCGGCCTCCTTATCACCGGGATTGCGGTCCGGATGATATTGCATGGCTACCTTGCGGTAAGCCTTTTTGATTTCATCCGCTGATGCATTCTTTGCAACTCCGAGAATTTCGTAATAATCTCTTTTTGTCATTTTCTGTTCCTTCACCATAGTCTCAACTACAGTATTTTTTAGGTGCGGATTCCGGGATTATTGCCGGCTTATGAATACCGGCAGCTATACCGGGTCGTTTATTTTCCAACCACTACCTTGGCAAAACGGATGATCTTATCATTCAGGTAATAACCTTTCTGCACTTCATCGATCACTTTTCCTTTTAATTCGGCTGTTGGCGCTGGTATTTCTGTAATGGCTTCGTGTTTTTCAACGTCGAAAGTTTCGTGAACGCTTTTCATTTCTTTCAGTCCCTGTGACTGAAGCGAAGCACGCATTTTATTAAAGACCAGCAGCACACCTTCTTTTACCTGCCCGACCTCGTTCGCGCCCTGGATCTGCTTTTCTGCCCTGTCGCAGTCATCCAGCACATCCAGCAAGGAAACAATGACATCCTTGCCGGCAGTCTGGATGAGTTCCAGCCTTTCCTTAGCCGTCCGGCGACGGAAATTGTCAAATTCTGCCATCAGCCGGATATATTTATCCTTTTGCTCCTGCAATTCCTCCCTGATTTTCTCGGTTTCGGAAACTTCCGGAACTGGCTCATTCAGGTGGGTAGTGCCGGCTGCATTTTCGTCAGCATTAAAAGCGGCTGAACCATTCAGATCTACCGTTTCTGTCGTATTGTTTTCCTGGCCCGGGGTTTTCTCTTTCTCTTTCATACCAATGTAGTTAGCGGATAAAGCTGTCAAAATTATTGCCAAGCAAAGAAAAGGGAATTTTTGTCAGTAGCCATTCAATCCGCTGCCTGCCCCGCCTGAGCACGGCGACCGGCAAACAGTATCTTTGCCCGCTATGACAAAGGTGTACCTGAAAAGAAAGATCGCCCCCCGGATCGCGAATGGCCATCCGTGGATATTTGCAAATGAAGTGGACCGGGTGGACGGGCCTGTGGAACCCGGCGATACGGTTGAAGTATATTTTTCAGATGAAAAGCTCTGTGGGCGAGGGTATATCAACCCAAAATCACAGATCCTGGTACGCCTGCTATCGCGAAAAAGAGAAGAGATCGACGAGGCTTTCATTTATAATCGGATACTGGAAGCCTGGAAATACCGGCAAAAGCTGGGATATACTGAGAACTGCAGGCTTGTTTTCGGTGAAGCTGACCAGATGCCTGCTTTGATTATCGACAAGTTCAACGATTATTTCGTTCTACAGACCCTTGCTCTTGGAATCGACCTCTGGAAGCCATCGATTGTAAAGGCACTTGAATCGATTTTTAAGCCAAAAGGAATTTTTGAACGCAACGACGTACCCGTCCGCGAACTGGAAGGACTTCCACAGCAGAAAGGATTTCTATCAGCAGCTTTTGATACGAATATTGTGATCAATGAGAATGGATTAAAATTCAACGTAGACATTGAAAACGGCCAGAAAACCGGGTATTTCCTGGACCAGCAGGACAATCGCCGGGCAATACGCAATATCGTTAATGGTGCAGAAGTACTCGGGGCGTTTACGTATACAGGCACCTTTGAAATACATGCCGCTCACTATGGGGCAAAGAGCGTACTGGGAATCGATATATCAGAGAACGCCGTGGCTCAGGCTAACCGGAATGCTGCACTGAACGGCCTGGAAAACATTGTGAAGTTTGAAGCATTAAATGCTTTTGACGTGTTAAAAGCCTGGGTAAAGGAAGGAAGGCAGTACGATGTGGTAATGCTCGATCCCCCGGCTTTCACAAAAAGCAGGGAAAACATTCAAAAAGCCATCACCGGATATAAAGAGATCAACCTGCGCGGTATGCGGCTGATCAGGAACGGAGGATTCCTGGTTACGTCAAGCTGTACGAACCTCGTTCAGCCTGAATTATTTCTCGAGATCATCGAGATGGCTGCAAAGGATGCCCGAAAAAAACTGAGGCAGGTGGTATTTCAAACCCAGAGCAGTGATCACCCGATCGTCTGGGGAATGGAAAATACCAACTACCTCAAGTTTCTTATCGTGGAGGTTACAGATCGCTGATTACTTCAGCAACTTAAGCCGTTCTGTTTTACCATCGACAGTTGCTTCCAGCAGGTAAATGCCCCTGGGAAGTGTGCCCAGCTCCATAATCGTGATAAGCTGCTGTCCGGCGAAAACAGAACGTGAACCTGTATAAACAATTTTCCCGTTCAGGTCTCGCAGTTGAATCTGCAATACTGCCGGTGTTTCTGTTTGGACCTGCAATTGTATCCTGTCGTTGAACGGGTTAGGCGACGCGGTAAGATTGAAAGACAATTTCATTCCGTTTTTGACGACCGCGATTGCAGAATATTGAAATTTACCGTCTTTGTCAACGATCTTTAAACGATAATAAATTGACTGATCCGGAAAAACGTTGAGCGCTTCAACATCTGCATAGTTATAAACGGCATTACCATACCCTTTTGCAGAAACATTTGCAATTCCATTGAAATTGTTTCCATCCAATGATCGCTGAACCTCAAAAAGGCCGACGTTCGCTTCGTTTTCTGTTGCCCATGTGAGCCGAACATCATGATTATCCCTGACAGCGGAAAATGAAATTAACTGCAATGGCAGAAGGCCGGTAAAGCCAGGTGGCAGTTGTGATGCATCCCGAGCGCTCACGGCGTTGAGTTTAGTACCGATATTATATCCATAGCTTTCAACAGAACCCAGGCCATAGGTAATGCCGGTGAATGGTTCTGTACCCTGGATCGTTGCCTGCGCCTTTGTTGCCGTCCACCGCTTCACTACGACGCTATAACCTGCGGCGTTAGGGTGCGCATATACAGTATCAAACGTTGAACTGCCATCAATGGTAAGCGTTGCCACGCCCGTGGTGGGTGTGATCAACGTAACGTAGTTTACTGTGATGTTCTCTTTGGTGTTCCGGTAGAACCTGGCAGTGGTGATGGCCTGGCTGACCGGACTGAGGTATACCATCTCGGGGTCTCCGAGCCCACCTGCACCCATGCAGTTACCACCGGTCATGAATTGTGCTACCAGGATGGGTTGGTCTGCAGATATCCGGTCAGCTGTATTGCTTTCAAATGTGTAATAACTACCGGCGACCAGCCCGGTAAGGACTGCACCATTACGGGTAACCACGGTCGTGGGGTCAAAGACCACCACCTTATAAATGTTTGTAGTAACAACCGATGCAGCAGTGGAACCGGAGAATGGTGCGGTATAGTAAATTTTACCCATTGCCTGACGGGGAAAATGTTGCTGGATGTCGTTATCTCCCCCGCCGGATCCACAGGAAGCCTGGTTCCAGGTCCGGCTGCTACCCGAGAATACGGCTATGGGGTGCGTATAGCCGGTAGGGCTCATTACGGATTTTACAACAGTGCCTGTAAGCTCATATCCGGCGACATTGGTTCCGCCATTGCCATTTGTATCCGAATCTATGTTAGCGCCAAGAATCTGGTAAATCTGACCACGCATCAGGGTGATTGTTTTAGTCACTCCTGGCTGTAAGCCGGTCACATTCTGGCCCCGCGTTTTCACCGTTGGGGTAATTTCAATAACGGTGTTGTCGTATTTTGAAATGATATTTATCCAGGAGAAACAATGTGATTCATACTTCTGATTGGAGTTCGCCGAAGTGTAAAGTCCACCCCAGGCCTCCACTGGCTGCAACATGGTAGCCCCGGAAGATGCCGACCCGTAAATATGCGCATATGCAACAACAGGAACACCGCTCTCGATGTGGATTGCTTTTTTTCTAAACAAACCGACAGATGCCGGCCCTATTGGCGGAGGATCTGAATACAGGCGAGCGTCATTAGCCCCGGATTTTGGGATCGGTCCCATAATGCCTGCAGCAACGGAGTAACTGGATGCGTTAGTGGTCGCAATATCTATGACAGTGTTCGCCGGAATAACATAGCTGCGCCACCAGTCCGTACTATCTATGGTAACAGTTACGGTTGCACCACTGGCACCCGTAGCAATATACAGAGTCAGCTCCTGGT
>DASVBM010000133.1:0-7641 GCA_036375835.1 Chitinophagaceae bacterium
ATGGCACCGGCCAGAACTATTCCGGCAGCACCAGCTCACAGGAAGGTTCGCAGGACCGCAGTGGTTCAGTTTCCGGCCAGAGCAGCGGATCAATGTCAGGCCAGCAGGGTTCCTCCGGGAATACCGGAAAATCCGGTTCTCTGAGCAATTCCGGTCAGTCTGGCACACAGGGCGCTTCCCGCCAGGGCAATCAGAGCGAGCGCAGCAGCGGCGAAGACCTGGAAGAATAATAACAGTCAGGCATTAAATATCAGGCAGAAAGCGGGCATATCGCCTGCTTTTTGCCTGTTTTTTTATCCGGCAAACCGATTTATGAAAAATCGCAATAAAGTTTCGAAAAGTGCTGAAAACCAGCGAGAACAAGCCGAAGGAATGGGTGCCAAATCCAGGGATACACAACGGCATCCGGCATCGGTAAAACGGTCTTCCGGCAATGATGAAGACGTTGATGCGCCATCGGTGGAAAGCCAGACCCGCAGGCGCTCCGGCAACCGGGTCCCGGGCAGTAATCACTAACAACAGGCAGCTATCAATAAAACAGTCGACTATGAAAAAAGAAACAAAATCCGATATAGAAAACAACGTGGACTTCCGGAGGACCGGCAGCGAAAAAGCAAACCAGCTGGGCCCTTCTTCTCCCTACGAACGAAATACAGACGATCCCCAGGGGCATGCCGCCCGATCGGGTGCAGATAATGACGCCGACAGATTAACCGAGGAACAAGAGGCAGCCTTGCACCACGGACTGCGTAAAGACGCCGACCAGGCCCAGCACGACGGCAACCTGTCATTTCCTGAAGGAAAATAATACGGAAGATAAAATCAATGGTGCATCCCGGTCAATGCCGGGATGTTTTGTTTTCAGCCGTGCCCTGCCCGATGCCGGGATGGCCCGAAGCGCGTCCTCCTGGTATTTGCGGCCGGTCATCCTGAACACCTCCATCCTGCCCCGCCTGCGGTAACCGCGGCTGGTCGGTCGCTGGCTCAGCGAGGTTGCCTGCAGGCTTTTCTTTTGACAGCGGCCTGTAGGAATTCCTGATCAGCAGGCGCAGGCTCTGATCCCAGGTGAAATAGTTATACACCCAGTTGATGAATATCTGGATGCGGTTCTTTACACCGAGGATCAATAACAGGTGCAGCCCCATCCAGACCATCCAGGCCAGAAACCCACCAAAATGCCATTTGGGTTTCGGAATATCCACCACTGCCAGGTGGCGGCCTACAGTGGCCATACTTCCTTTGTCTTTATATTCAAATTCTTTCCAGGTTCCTTCGTGCCGGGAGAGCCTGATCAGATTCTCAGCAAGGTTCTTTCCCTGGTTGATTGCCACGTTGGCAAGCTGCGGATGTCCTTTCGGATACAAAGGCGTTTCCATGTATGCAATATCCCCGATGGCATAAATATTCTGTGTACCTGCCACTTTATTAAAACGATCGACCTTTATCCTGTTGCCGCGTACCACCAGCGATGGATCGATGCCTTTCGGAAGATTGCCTGTTACACCGGCAGCCCAGATAACGGTACGGGATCGGATCACGGTGCCGTCCTGTAACACCACGTTCTCCCGATCGTAATCTTTCACAATTGAGTTCAGTTTCACATCCACGCGAAGGCGTTGCAGATACTCCTGGCTTTGCCGGCTGCTTTTTTCACTCATCACTGCGAGCGTTTTACCAGCGCCCTCCAGCAGGTAGATCTTCATCTGGCTGAAATCAAGCTCGGGGTAATCCTTACAAAGCGTGTGGTTGCGTAACTCGGCCAGCGCGCCGCTGACTTCCACGCCGGTTGGTCCGCCACCGACCACCACGATGGTCATCAGCGCTTCCCTTTCCCTGGCATCGGTGGTGATAACGGCCTGTTCGAAATTCTCGATCAGCCGGTGGCGCAGCTGCAATGCCTCTACGGTTGACTTCATCGGGAATGCAGCTTCCTTCAGTTTGTTATTACCAAACCAGTTGGTATCTGCACCGGTGGCGATAACCAGGACATCGTAGCTGAATTCGCCGATGTCGGTGGTTATGGCATTCCGCCCGGAATGAATCTGCTGAAGTTCGGCCAGCCGGAATCGGATATTCCTGCTGCCCTGGAATACTTTCCTGAGTGGAAAAGAAATATTGCTGGCGTCGAGCGCAGCAGTGGCAACCTGGTAAAACAATGGCTGGAACTGGTGGTAATTGAACCGGTCGATTAATAAAACTTCAATCCCGCGTTTGTTGCTGAGTGCTCTTGCAAGCTTCAAACCTGCAAACCCGCCTCCGACGATCAGTATTTTCATTACCGTAAGCTTTTATTTGATTGCAGATGGAAGGAACGGTATATGAACCAGCTTTTCCATTTACAAATTTACCGGGTTTCACGGCAGCAGGATTTCGCGATCCGGTATTCTTCAGGCGCACCATGATAAACCATCGCTTATCTGTACCTTCAGAAAAAGAAAAGATTATGCCAGCTTACGACACAGTGACAGAAGCGCTGAGCGATCTGAAAGCAAGAGGCTTTACCACAGATTTTAACCTGGCTTTCGACGCCATCCACTGCCGTAACTCAGGCATCCGCCTCTCCCCTTCCGATTTTGAGATTGTGGAACATTATCGCTTTGAGGGCAATACCGATCCTTCTGACGAGGCCGTAGTTTACGCGGTGGAATCGAAAGACGGCCGTACCCGGGGCGTGCTGGTGAGCGCATACGGTATATACAGCGAACCGGTTGACGATGCACTGCTGGCCAAACTGAAAATGCACGGATGAAGCAGCGGATGATCACCCGGACAGTATGGTTGCTGTCGCTGGTTAGCCTTTTTACGGATATGGCCAGCGAGATGCTGTACCCGGTTATGCCACTCTACCTGCGTGAGATCGGTTTCTCCATGGTTGCAATAGGCATTCTCGAAGGCGTGGCCGAAGCAGTGGCGGGACTTAGTAAAGGATACTTCGGTGCATGGAGCGACAGCGTGGGCAGGCGCATGCCTTTTGTGCGCTGGGGTTATGGACTGAGCGCCGTGAGCAAGCCGTTGCTGGCGCTGTTCAGCAATGTTGCCTGGGTATTTTTCTGCCGTACTACAGACCGGATCGGCAAGGGCCTGCGTACCGCGCCGCGCGATGCATTGCTTTCCGATGAAGCAACGGCGGCAACAAAGGCATCGGTATTCGGATTCCACCGCAGCCTCGATACGGTGGGCGCGATGCTGGGCCCGGCAGCCGCTGTTTTGTTTCTCTATTTTTTCCCGGGTGAGTATAAATCTCTTTTTATCTGGGCGTTCATACCTGGTGTGGCCGCGATCGTAGTCACATTTATCGTACGGGAAAAAAGACGGGCCAAAAAGGCTTCCACCAACAGGGTCCGTTTCTCATTTGCTGCCGCGTTCAGTTATATCTCAAAATCAAACAGAAGCTACCGCCTGCTGGTAGCTCCGCTGCTGGTGTTTACCCTATTCAACAGCTCCGACGTATTCCTGCTTCTGCGTATGAAAGAAGCAGGTGTGAGTGATACGGCCCTCATCGGCGTGTATATTTTTTATAATGCCGTCTATGCAGCACTTGCTTACCCGCTGGGAAGGGCGGCAGATCGTATCGGCCTGAAAACGGTACTGGTGGCCGGGCTCATATTGTTCGCAGTAGTGTATACCGGCTTCGCATTATTCAATTCCGTGGCCGCATTCGTGCTGCTGTTCTTTTTCTATGGCTGTTACGCGGCAGCGACGGAAAGTATTTCCAAAGCATGGATCAGCAATATCGTACCAGCCGCGGAAACCGCAACCGCGATCGGCAGTTTCGAAGGATTTAAAAACATCGCCGCCATGTTGGCAAGCTTTATTGCAGGCTGGCTGTGGCAGGTTTATGGCGCCGCCACCGCATTTATCTCAACAGCTGTCGTAACCATCGTCGTCACAGCGGTCATTATTATTAAAACGCGGCCTGCCAAACCAGTTGTATGATGTTGCCCGCCCCGTGTTAAGTTGTTAGTCTTTAGTCTTCAGTCGTCGGTGGATTTTCTTCAACTTTGCCGGTACACGTCTTCTGATAAAAATCGAAATGGCATCTAAATTCTGAATTCAGGAATGCGAGAAGAAATACTGAAAGCGCACAATAAACAACATACGCTGGAAATTGCCGAATCCGCCTGCAGCTCGGAAAAAGCTTTTAAAGCACTGATGGATTGCTTCACCAGTGACGAAACGGTGCTGGCGCAGCGTGCGGCCTGGGCAGTATCCTGCGCGGCAGCGCTTCGGCCAGACCTGGTAAAACCTTACCTCTCCACCGTAGCACAGGCGCTTGAACGGAAAAACGTGCATGAAGCGGTTGTGCGAAACGCATTGAAGATATTATCGCAAACAGAAATACCTGAGCAGTTGCAGGGCCAGGTGATGGATTCCTGTTTCAGATTCCTCGAAACACCGGGCACGGCCATCGCCGTCAAAGCCCACTCACTCACCATACTTGAAAATCTCAGCCACACATACCCGGAGATCCTGCCGGAGCTGAAACTGCTGATTGAGATGAACTGGGATACCGAGACCGCGGCGTTCCGTTCGCGCGCCGGGAAGATACTGAAGGCGATGAAATCAGTAAAGCACCCTTAACCGGATCGTTTCCTTAACGTGTTTCAGCAGGTCGACCGCCTTGCGCGATAGCTGCTTGTCTACGTCAAGTACCACATAACCGATCTGGTCATTGGTCTTCAGATACTGCCCGAGTATATTGATACCATTGTCTGAAAGCCGGGTGTTGATTGCACTGAGTACACCGGGCACGTTATTATGTATATGCAGGATGCGGTGTGTTCCTTCTACCGGCGGAAGTGCCAGCGGAGGCACGGTATGCGAACCGGTAGTGATGCCCTTCTCGAGGTAGTTAAACAGTTTATTGCTCACGTTTTCGCCGATATTCAATTGCGCCTCTTCAGTAGAACCGCCGATATGCGGCGTGAGCAACACATTTTTCAGTCCCTGCAATGGCGTTTCAAATGCATCGCCGCTGCTTTCGGGTTCAACAGGAAATACGTCTACTGCAGCGCCTGCCAGATGTTTTTCTTCCAGTGCCTGTCGCAGGCATTTGAGGTCGACCACTTCTCCCCTTGCATAATTGATCAGTATCGATCCTTTCCTGAAATAGCGGATGTTGTGACGGTTTACCAGGTTCTTTGTTTGACTGTTACCGGGTACGTGCAGCGATACGATGTCCGAATTCGAGATCACTTCTTTCATTGATTTCGCGTCCACCGCATTCCCGAGTGGAAGCTTTGTTTCCAGATCATAGTACAGCACCTTCATACCAAGGGACTCGGCGAGTACCGAAACCTGCGAGCCGATATTCCCATAACCGATAATACCCATCGTCTTTCCGCGTAGTTCATAGCTGCCTGAAGATTCCTTCAGCCAGATACCATTATGCGCGGCCAGGTTTTTGTCTGGAATGCGGCGTATGAGCATGATGGCTGCGCCGATCACCAGTTCGGCAACGCTCCGCGTGTTGCTATAGGGTGCATTGAAGACCGCTACACCATGCCGCGTGGCCTCTGCAAGATTCACCTGGTTTACACCAATACAGAAACACCCGATTGCCTGCAGTTTTGTGGCGGCGGCCAATACACGCCCGCTAATGTGGGTTTTGGAACGAATTCCTAAAAGATGAACATCCCTGATCTCCTTCAGCAGTTCAGCTTCTCCCAACGCGCCCTTCAAACGTTTGATATTCACGTAGCCATGGCGGTGAAACTGGTGTACGGCTTTTTCACTGATGTTCTCGAGGAAGAGTATGTTGATCTTCTCTTTGGGGTAACTGGTGCTTCGCTCCTGTTTGCTCATTATCACAAATTTACGCTCAAATAAGCGGCCATCTCAACAGTTTTCCCCACAAATAATTGGCACTGGGTTGGAAGTATCAAGCATGGACTAATACAACAGATGAGCAGAATGATGAAGGTTATATTGTTAATATTTCTTTTTCTTGGTGTGGAGACCTCGTGCAGGAATAATACCGTCACGCCACTGAAAGCCGAGACGCCTGAACGACCCGTGATCGACACGAGTTTCCGGCCATTGACCGAAGAAGAAAAAGCATTTTATACCCAGCAGGCGAAATCTTTCTACAGCGGTTTTCTGAACAGCAGTAGTTTCAATGGGAGTATCCTGGTAGCCAAGAACGGGCAGATCATTATGGAGAAATACCAGGGAATGGCCAACTTTTCAACCCGCGAACCCATTGATGCGAACACCGCTTTTCACCTGGCTTCGGTATCGAAGACCTTTACCGCAATGGCGGTTCTGCATTTATGGGAACAGCAACAGCTATCGCTCGACGATGACGTACGAAAGTATTTTCCTTCATTTCCTTATTACGGTATCACCGTGCGTATGCTGTTAACCCACCGGAGCGGTTTGCCGAATTATGCTTATTTCATGAAAACGACCGACCGCAGCGTTTTGTTCTCAAATGACGATGTGATCAACTATATGATCGCTTACCGTCCGCAGGAAAGCGCGAGACCGGACGCCGGGTTCCAGTATTGCAATACCAACTACGTTTTGCTGGCTGGCATTATTGAAAAGGTTACCGGCCGCTCATATCCCGATTATATGCGCGACGAGGTATTCCGTCCGCTGGGTCTGAATCATACGTTCGTATGTACCCGTGACAATCTTGCCACCGTGCCGGTGTCTTATACGGCAGGCAACCGCCCTTACAACATTGAAAATTTCGACGGGATATACGGCGATAAAAATATCTATAGTACCGTGCGTGATCTTTTGACCTGGGACAAGGTGCTTTACACCAACAGTTTTGTGAAGCAGGAAACCGCTGCGATGGCCTACCAGGGATACAGTAACGAAAAGCCGGGTATCCACAACTACGGCATGGGATGGAGACTGATCGACAAAGACGATATCAAGGTTGTTTACCACACAGGCTGGTGGCATGGCAACTGCAACATCTTCACGCGCGTTGTTCAGGATACGGCAACCGTGATCATCCTCAGCAACCGTTATAACAGCCAGGTCTTCCGGTCGAAGAATACGGCTTCCGTGTTTGCAAAATCACTCATCGACGCTTCGAAACAGGACATGAGTGAAATTGCTGCAGGTGGTGACGCCAAAGAGCAGGAGTCGCGGTAAACTGACAAATGTTCCTGTTTACTTGTTGCAGTTCAATTAATTTTAGGGCAGATGAAGCTATTGTCTGCCCAGCAGGTTCGCGAATGGGATGCATATACCATCGCAAATGAACCGGTCAGTTCGCTTGAACTGATGGAAAGGGCAGCCCTGCAGTGTACCGAATGGATCGTGCGGCATGGCCTGTTCAGCCGTCCACTGAAGATCATCTGCGGCAAGGGAAACAACGGTGGCGACGGCCTGGCCATTGCAAGGCAGCTGATACAGCGCGACGTGCACCCCGAAGTTTATATCCTTGAATTCGGCAACAAGGGAAGTGATGACTTCCAGGCAAACCTGCAAAGCCTGCACCGGCTCACCAAAGCGATTTGTTTTATCCAGTCACCTGAGCTGTTCCCGGAAATCAGCGATAACGATGTGGTGGTGGATGCATTGTTCGGTTCAGGGCTTAACCGGCCACTCGCGGGCTTATCGGCAAGCCTGGTAAATCATATCAATGAATCCGGTGCAACAGTCATCAGCATTGATGTG
>DASVBM010000057.1:0-5799 GCA_036375835.1 Chitinophagaceae bacterium
GGGAACCGGTACCACGCCCGGTCGGTGAACTCGGTGATTGCCGAACTGAAAATGCTGGTATCCGCATTCGGAGCAGACCATATCTGGTTCTGCGATGACATTTTCGGACTCAAACCCGGATGGGTTAAGGAATTTGCCGAAGCGGTGCAAAAGGAAAACCTGGAATTCAGTTTCAAGATACAGTCCCGCGCCGACCTTTTACTCGAGAAAGACACTGCCAGGTACCTTTCGCTTGCCGGCTGCGATGAAGTATGGATGGGCGCCGAAAGCGGCAGCCAGAAGATCCTCGACGCGATGGATAAAGGCACCACGGTGGAACAGATCTACATGAGCCGGGGACTGCTGAAGAAATTCAATATCCGTGCAGCTTTCTTCCTTCAATTCGGTTACCCGGGTGAACAGCAGGAGGATATAGAAGCCACATTGAAAATGGTTACCGACCTGATGCCCGACGACATCGGTATTTCGGTGACCTATCCCCTGCCGGGCACGAAGCTCTTCAACATGGTGGAAAGGCAGCTGCAGGGCAAATCGAACTGGCAACACTCCGACGAACTGGCCATGTTGTTCAGCAGCACCTATCCGAAAGAATACTACCGGCACCTCCAGCGTTATGTGCACCATATGTACCGCGAGAAAAAGAATTACTCGGTACTGCGGAACTGGCTGCGCAAACCGGGCTTCGGCTCCGTAGTTGAAATGCTGCGCAGCAGCCGCGCTTTCTACTATTCATTCCTGCGGATTTCCCGCGAGCGATCACTTCGCAAACTTCAGCTCGCCTATGAAAGCCGCGTTTGACGATACCGCCGCCGTTTACGACGACCAGTTCACGAACTCGAGGATTGGCAGGCTGCAGCGTAACCAGGTCTGGAATTACCTGGAACGTTTGTACAATGACCAGTTCCCTGCTAAAGTGCTGGAACTGAACTGCGGTACCGGAGAAGACGCTTTATTTTTTGCAAGGCATGGCTCAAGCGTCACGGCCACCGATGTTTCGGTGAAGATGCTGGAGGTTGCGCTTGCGAAAACCACGGCGGCAGGTCTCGGTGACAAAATAACAACCCGGCAACTGGACTTCTGGCGCATCAGGGAGTTTCAGCCCGATCAAAAGTATAACCTGGTCTTTTCCAACTTCGGCGGACTCAACTGCAGCAATGAAGACAACATCCGGCTGCTCTGCAGAAAAGCCGCGCGCATACTGGAACCCGGCGGCAGGCTGATCTTCGTAGTGATGCCGCGTTTCTGTGCCTGGGAAACGACCTATTACCTTTCCCGGTTCCAGTTCACCCGGGCTTTCCGTCGCCGGAAAAAGCACGCGCAGGCAGCACAGATTGGAAACGACCAGGTAGACATCTGGTACCATGATGCCGGAACCATCGCCAAACTGGCAAACGAATTCGAAACGGTACAGGTAAAACCAATCGGGATCACCATTCCGCCTTCTTATTTCAGCGAGGGCTTCCTCGACCGGAAAATATTCCTGGACAGTCTCGGTTTTGCCGAGGAAAAATTGAATAAATTCAGTTTACTTGCCCGTTTATCCGATCATTACCTCATTGACCTGAAGCTGAGATGAAAGTACTGCTGACACATGGTTATTTCCTGGAAGAGGACGAGAAGGAACAGCTCATCATGAAGCCGTATGTGCCGCTGGGCATCCTGTATATCTCTGCCTACCTTGAACAACACGGCGTAGAGAACGAGGTTTTCGACAGCACATTTTCAAACAGAAAATCATTCTGCGATTATATCACCGCATACCGCCCCGGCGTGATAGGAATCTATACCAACCTGATGACGAAACCGAATGTGCTGAATATGATCGGTTACATCCGCGAGCGCCTGCCGGGTACCAGGATCGTCCTCGGCGGACCGGAAGTAAGAGCCAGCGCGGAGCGTTTCCTGAGGGCCGGCGCAGACTATATCGTCATTGGTGAAGGTGAGCTAACCATGCTGGAACTGGTTCGCGCGATAGAACAGGATCGGGAAGCAGCGGTTGTGATGATACCGGGTCTCGCTATACTACTCGACGGGCAATTCATCCGCACCGCGGAACGTGAAAAGATCGCTGACCTCGACCAGCTTCCTTTTCCCAACCGCAAAAAAGTAAACCTGCAGCTTTACCTGGATACCTGGAACAGCCACCATGGCCGCAGTGCGGTTTCGGTGAATACCATGCGGGGTTGCCCCTACTCCTGCCGCTGGTGCAGCCGCGCGGTTTATGGTGCAAGCTACCGCAGAAGGTCGCCGGAGAATGTCGTCCGCGAACTCGAAGAAGTTTATAACACATACCGGCCCGGCTCCATCTGGTTCGTGGACGATGTGTTCACCATCAATCATAAATGGCTGCGCGGCTTTAACGATGTACTCCAGGCTAAACAGCTGAAGATATCTTACGAGTGTATTACCCGTGCAGACCGGTTGAACGAAGAAGCCATCATGCTGTTGAAAGCCTCCGGTTGCTTCCGTGTCTGGATCGGTGCGGAAAGCGGCTCGCAGCAGGTGATCGACCTCATGGACCGGCGGGTGAAAGTAGAACAGGTCCGGGATATGATCAGGCTGGCCTCGAAACACGGGCTTGAAACCGGCACCTTCATCATGCTGGGGTACCCGGGCGAAACCGAGGCGGATATCAAAGAAACCATCTACCACCTGAAGCAGTCAAACCCGGATCATTTCACGATCACCATCGCCTACCCTATCCGCGGAACGGAACTGTTTCAGCAGGTGGAATCGCAGCAGCTCAACAGCCCGGACTGGGCAACCAGTACGGATCGTGACATCAACTTCAAACGAACCTACAACAGGCGCTACTACGACCACGCGGTAAAACACGTGGTCTGTGAAGTGAATTACCACAAACTCCTGCAACAAAAACTTAAGAACTGGAAACGAATACCCTATCTCAAACTGCAGTCGGTACTCGCGCGTGGTGGAATGTGGCTGGAAAAAAACAGGTCGGCAGGGGCTCAGGAAACACCCCGCTGAACACGTTCCTGTCCCTTATTCCATTATCCGCATTGCTGGCCTGGCTGGTATTCACAGCCAGCGGCGCGCCGCTTTCTGATTTCGCCGGATACTTCTTCGGCAGCAAACTGATACTGGCCGGGGACTACGCGTCTGCCTATGATACATACAGCCTCAACCTGATGATCAGCGGAGAGGGATTTAAAAATGTGTTTGTTTCCTACACTCCTTTTACCCCATTTACATCTGTTGTATTCTCACCTTTCCTGGTATTCGAAAACCCTTTCTTTTCAAAAACGATATTTAACCTTACGGGAGCGCTGCTTTTTATTATTTCGGTTTATCGGCTGAGCCGCTACACCGGCAGCCGGGCATGGATCAGCCTTCTGCTGCCTGTCATCTTCTTTACACCGTTGAAAAACAATATCGCCTTTGGGCAGGCTTACCTGCTGTTGTTCTTTCTACTGGCAGAAGGCTTTCTCGCATTCGAAAAGAAAAACAACCTCGCCGGCGGACTGTACTGGGGCGCAGCCATCCTCTTTAAAGTATTTCCTGCGCTGCTGGTGTTCCACCTGCTGTTAAAAAAACAATACCGGTCGGCGCTCTGGCTGGGCTGTGCAACAACCGCACTGTGGATTGCCACCATTCCTTTCACCGGCTGGGAGCCATGGCGGCATTACCTGGGTCTTCTGCCCCGCTTGAATGCGGGTGAGCTGAATGATAGTTTCACTTACATGTTCCAGTCGTTCTATATGCTGGTGAAGAACCTGTTCGTGTATGACCGGTTATTGAACCCGGCTCCGCTGGCGACAATGGACCTGATGTTTATCTTCCTGGTAATTGCATTCAAAGGAATCATCTTCGGTGTTGCCACAGGCTTCAGCCTCGGAAAGAACACGACAGCGGTTGCCGCGATAGCCGGATGGATCATGGCAGCGATGCTTCTCTCGCCTAACGGCAGCAATTATTCACTGGTACTACTCGTTTTTGCATTCCTGTCCATTCCACAGATAAAACCGCGAAAGACCTGGCTTACAGCGAGCCTCCTCCTGTTATTGGCCATCTGTAACCTTCCGGTACAATCCTTTGCCGCGTTGCCGCATCTCCTGCGCTACCCGCGCTTGTATCTTTTCCTTTTGCTCTTTGCAGTGTTTGCGATCGCCCTTCGAACAAGGTTCAACCGTTATGCAGCCTTCGCAGTGATTTTTTTACTTGCCCTGCAAGCCTGGCTCACCAACAGGAAAGACAAAGACCGGTCAGGCTACCTGCTTTTGAAGGAAAAACACATACTGATCACCGACCTGTTCGCATCCGGAAACAGGCTGGCTTATTCCTGGTGGTCCGGATCCGGAGCAGGAACGGAAACCACAGATTTCCCGGCTCCGGTAAAGCCACTGGAGATACAGGACAACCAGGTAATGCTGAACGGAAAAAAGATAACATCCGGCGGAGACCTGAAAAAATCAGCCTTCCTGCTCGACGAACAAACCGTCATCTATCTCTCAGACAAAAACAGGGGCATCGGTTTCTATACGATCCGAATGATGCAGGTGCCGGATTAATCCCGCCAGTTTATCTATGATCGCCACCGCTTCGATCCCGGTGATACAAAAATTATTTCCACCACAGGGCGGTTTCGGGTGAAAGTGTACGCAGGGAGAACAGTGTTCGGCCAGGTATACGAACGGGTGCAGCTGCATTTCACCGGCTTTCACCTTGTGATATACCGAAGGATTCGTGGGGCCCCAGACAGAAACGGTTGGCAGGCCAATGGCCTTGGCTATATGCAATGGCGCACTGTCGATCGTAACCATACAGGCACATTCCTCGCGGAGAAAACGGTAATACCCGCTAAAATCAGATTTGCCTGCGAGGTTCAGCACGCGGTGCCGGTGGAACGGCAGGTACTGACTGATAAAGTTTTCATTACTATCGCTATCCTGGGGCGCGCCCGATAAGGCGATATCGTAATGCATCTTTTCAATGATCCACAGGCAGATCGCCGCCAGTTGCCGGTCGCTTAATTTTCGTTCGAAAGAAAGCGCGCTGCAGGTATTGTTCACCGCGATATACCTCCGGCCGGCTAAGGAAGTCAAAGGCTTTACAGGTTCCCTTTGCAGATCAATGCGGGCGGAAGTCACCGCCTCCGCCATCGCATGATAATTATCCTCGAGGTAACCGTTGCGTTGAAACAATACATTGTGTGTATTCAGGTACTTCCGGAAAAAAACAGGTGTCAGGTAAAATCCGAAGCGATTGATCGCAATGGTCATCAACGAGAATACCGTTGTGAGTTTGGAATACACCTCCAGGTCAACCACCCACAGGTCCTTCATACGCCAGGTATCTGCCAGCACGCGCAGGGCATCGGTAATCATTGCCAGCCAGCCGCGGCTGGAGATGGTGCGGATCTCGTCGAACAGTCCGAAAGGCAGGATCCCCGCTGCGATTTGTTGATCTGTGAGCAGGATGATCCTCGAATCCGGAAACCGGTTTTTCACGGCAAGAACAGAATCTGCCGCCATCAACAGGCTGCCCAGCCCCATTAATTTGATAAACAGGATAGTGCCCGGTGGCTTAGTCAACCGGTGATTACGGCGCAGGACCAGTCCCAGTAACCGCGTCAGCGGTACCAGCAAAAATATCAGCAGATAACCGGGATATTTATCGATCTTCCGTTTCGATTGTAGTGTCAATGCAGTTGCTGTGTTAACGTTGTTCAATATATCGAAAAAAACAAACATCGGCAGGTTCAGAATGGTTCTTGCGAACATCCTGAACAACCTGATGATCCCGCTCTTTAACGTAATCATCTCCGCATACATTATCCGG
>DASVBM010000293.1:0-8159 GCA_036375835.1 Chitinophagaceae bacterium
TGCCAGGCATCGCCAAATTGATTGATTGAACCAAATGTAAGTTATGTATATAATGGCGGACGGTAAAATATTCAAAAAAGCTGCATAAGAAACTGTGAAATTCTTTTTGATGGCTAGGATAATTTGGGTTTACATTTGTTAAAGAATCTAACACAACTCCTATTTGTGGGCAAACATCTCGATAAGGTAACCGCGGCTGGGTTACTGGTAGCACTGGGAATCATTTATGGCGACATTGGTACCTCCCCGCTGTACGTGTTTAATGCCATCATCAAAAACAGGGTTGTTAGCCCCGAGCTGATCATCGGCAGTCTTTCCTGCATTATCTGGACCCTCACCATTCAAACCACCATCAAATACGTATGGCTGGTGCTCAGGGCCGATAACAAAGGTGAGGGCGGCACTTTCGCCTTGTATGCACTGGTAAGGCGCCGTAAAAAATGGCTGGTGATTCCCGCGATGATCGGGGGCGCTTCACTGCTCGCCGACGGGATCATCACACCTCCTATCTCAATTACTTCGGCTGTGGAAGGCCTGAAAGAATTGCCGGTACTGCACGATATGTCATCCAACGTGATCGTTATCGTTGTACTGGTGATACTGGTGGTGTTTTTCATCGTACAGATGTTCGGGACGGCTTCTATCGGCAAGTTTTTCGGCCCTATCATGTTTATCTGGTTCACCATGCTGGCGGTGCTGGGTGTGATCCATCTCTCGGACGACTTCTCGATTTTCCGGGCATTAAATCCCTGGTATGCATTCAACTTCCTGGCTAATTATGATGGCGGGTTCTGGCTGCTGGGTGCGGTATTCCTCTGTACAACCGGTGCCGAAGCGCTGTATTCCGACCTCGGCCACTGCGGACGGGCGAACATCCGCAGGTCATGGATATTCGTAAAGAGCTGCCTGCTCCTGAACTACTTCGGCCAGGGCGCTTACCTGCTCTCGCATCGCGTAGGGCTCCGGATAGATGAAAGCACAAAAACTTCACTTGGAATTAATGCATTCTACGATCTGATGCCGGAATGGTTCATCATCGCAGGGGTGGTGATCGCGACAACCGCCGCCATCATAGCAAGCCAGGCCATGATAGCAGGATCTTACACCCTCATCGCCGAAGCACTGCGATTGAATCTCTGGCCCAAACTCAAGGTGAGCTATCCAAGCGAGGAAAAAGGACAGATATTCATCCCTTCCATCAATCTTATCATGTTCATCGGCTGCGTAGCCGTTGTCCTTTACTTCAGGGAATCCTCGAACATGGAAGCCGCTTATGGCCTTGCGATCATTGTAACGATGATCATGACCACAATACTGTTTGCCAACTATATGGTGAGCCGGCGTATCAAACCTATATGGATTTATCTCTTCCTGATCGTTTACAGCGTGGTGGAATTCGCCTTCCTCATCGCGAACATTGATAAGTTCCCGCATGGTGGCTTTGCAACATTTATCGTGGGCGGACTGATGTTTTTGGTTATGTACGTATGGTTCAGGAGCCGTAAGATCAAGAATCGTTACGTGGAATTCGTACGGATGGAACATTATATACCGCAGATCCAGGAACTCAGTAACGACAAAACAGTTCCGAAGTATGCGACGCACCTGGTTTATATGACCAGCGCCAATAACCCGAAGGAGATCGAACACAAGATCATTCACTCCATACTCAGCAAGAAGCCAAAGCGCGCCGACATTTACTGGTTTGTTCACGTAGACGTACTGGACGAGCCTTATACCCAGGAATACGTGGTGGATCACATCATTCCAAACGACATTATCCGGGTAGAGTTCCGCCTCGGTTTCAGGGTGGAGCACCGCATCAACCTTATGTTCCGTAAGGTAGTGGCCGACCTGGTTGCGAACAAGGAGGTGAACATCATCAGCCGTTATGAAAGCCAGGAGAAAAACAATGTGGCGGGTGACTTCCAGTTTGTCGTGATGGAAAAATACCTCAGCCAGGACAATGACCTGCCTTTCTTCGAACGCATCATCATGAAGCTATACTTCTGGCTCAAAGACATTTCCCTTAGCGAAGAACGGGGCTTTGGCCTGGATCCAAGCACGGTCACGATCGAAAAATTCCCACTAATCGTTTCTCCTGTTACGGGTCTGAACCTGAAGCGGGTGAACTATGACAACGATTAACCACCGTTTCAGTACGAAAAAAAGAAAGGCTGCATCAGGTGCAGCCTTTAAAATATTCCGGATGTTGCTTATTTCTTACCCAGCGCTTCGGCCATTGTCCTGCCAATGTCTGCGGGACTCGCCACCACTTTGATGCCACATGCTTCCATGATCTTCATTTTCGCCGCCGCGGTATCTTCCGCGCCACCAATAATGGCACCGGCGTGACCCATCCTGCGACCCGGAGGAGCTGTCTGACCAGCAATAAAACCAACCACCGGTTTCCGGGCGTTTTCCTTCACCCAGCGTGCAGCCTCAGCTTCCATACCTCCGCCAATTTCCCCGATCATTACAATCCCTTCGGTTTCTGGGTCATTCATAAACAGCTCAACCGCTTCTTTGGTTGTTGTACCGATAATCGGGTCGCCCCCGATACCAATAGCCGTAGAAATACCCATGCCCGCTTTCACCACCTGGTCGGCGGCTTCGTATGTAAGCGTACCGCTCTTGGAGACGATACCGATTTTACCTTTCCTGAATATGAACCCGGGCATGATTCCCACCTTTGCTTCTTCCGCAGTGATTACGCCGGGACAGTTCGGCCCGATAAGCCGGGTGTTTTTGCCGGCGAGGTAATTTTTCACCTTTACCATGTCCTGTACCGGGATACCCTCTGTGATACAAACCACCAGCCCGATACCCGCGTCTGCGGCTTCCATGATTGCATCGGCGGCAAATGCGGGCGGAACAAAGATGATACTCACATCGGCACCCGTTTGTTTCACTGCGTCGGCAACCGTATTGAAAATTGGCTTGTCGAGGTGCGTGCCGCCTCCTTTACCCGGCGTAACGCCGCCCACAACATTGGTTCCGTATTCTATCATCTGCGTGGCGTGGAATGTGCCCTCGGTGCCGGTAAAACCCTGCACGATAATCCTGGAGTCCTTATTCACCAATACTGACATAAGCGTTGTTTATTGTGGCGGCAAAATTAGGGGAAAGCGCTTGCAGTTAGGTGATTAAAATCAGTCGTTTTCGGCTGGTTTTGATGTTTTTCGCCGCATATCCTGGTATCGTGGCAGGTCTGATTTTTACCCCTGGCCAGACTGCAAATATCTGTATCGCGGCACCCTTTTCCCGGATGGATCTAAACCCGGCGCCCGCTTTCCCCGCCTCAGCTTGCCGTGATGAGTTATCTTTGCTGCCCATTAAAAAACCATACTGCAGCGATACCTGCAGAAAAGACTTTTTATGTTCAGAACCAGGACCTGCGGAGAATTGTCAATCAACCAGATCAATGAAGAAGTTACGCTTGCCGGATGGGTACAGACGGTGAGGAAATTCGGCGCGATCACCTTTGTTGACCTCCGTGACCGTTATGGCATCACCCAGCTCCTCTTTGGTGAAGAGCTGAATCATCTGCTCGACGCAAACCCGATCGGAAGAGAATATGTGCTTCAGGTAAGCGGCACTGTTGCCGAACGCAGCAACAAGAACCAGAATATTCCAACGGGTGACATTGAAATCGCCGTCCGCTCGTTCAACATATTGAACCGGTCGGCTGTGCCCCCCTTTACGATACAGGACGATACAGACGGTGGCGATGACCTGCGTATGAAGTACCGATACCTGGATCTCAGGAGGAACCTGGTTCGTAAAAACCTTGAATTGAGATATGCGGTGAACCGCGCCGCCCGGAATTACCTGCACGAGCAGGGTTTTATAGACATTGAAACGCCTTTCCTGATTAAGTCCACCCCTGAAGGTGCACGTGATTTCGTAGTGCCCTCCCGGATGAACCCCGGGCAGTTTTATGCGTTGCCGCAGTCGCCGCAAACCTTCAAGCAATTGCTGATGGTAAGTGGATACGACCGTTATTACCAGATCGTAAAGTGTTTTCGGGATGAAGACCTGCGTGCGGACCGTCAACCGGAATTCACACAGATCGACTGCGAAATGTCCTTCGTGGAACAGGAAGACATCCTTAACATGTTTGAAGGGATGGTAAAACATATTTTCCGGGAGGTCAAAGGCATCGATTACAAAGAACCGGTGCTGAGAATGACCTGGGAGGAAGCTATGTGGACTTATGGAAACGATAAGCCCGATACCCGTTTTGGCATGAAGCTCGCCAACCTGAAGTTCCCGGGCCATACTTTTCCCGGCAGGGAAAACAGAGAGCAGCTGATCGGAGGTGTGGACTTTAAAGTGTTTGATGAAGCGGAGACGGTCATCGCCATCGCGATCCCCGGCGCAGCGGAATACAGCCGCAAGCAAACAGACGAAATAACCGAATGGGTGAAACGGCCACAGATCGGCATGAAAGGAATGGTATTTATTAAATGCCTGGCGAACGGTGAGTTCAGGAGCAGCGTCGACAAGTTTTATGGTGCCGAAAAGCTAAAGCTCATCGCGGAATATGCGGGCGCCGAACCGGGTGACCTGGTAGTGATACTAGCGGGCCCGGAAGAAAAAACCCGCAAAGCCATCAGTGCCCTGAGAATGGAAATGGCGGAAAAGCTCGGGCTCAGAAAGCCCGATGAGTTCAGGCTGCTTTGGGTAGTAGACTTTCCCTTATTCGAATACGATGAAGAAGGAAACCGCTGGGTGGCACGGCACCACCCTTTCACATCACCGAAACCTTCACAGGTGGAACTGATGATCAATACCAATCCGACGATCGAAAATGCCACAGAATACCTGAAACATCCCTACGCATCTATCAAGGCCAACGCCTATGACATGGTACTGAACGGCAACGAGGTTGGCGGCGGCTCTATCCGGATCTACCAGCGCGAACTCCAGGAAAAGATGTTTGCCGCGCTGGGTATGGATGAAGCGGAACAGAAACATAAATTCGGCTTCCTGCTCGGAGCCTTCGAATACGGCGCGCCACCACACGGGGGCATCGCATTCGGGTTTGACCGCCTTTGCGCGATCATCGGGGGCAATGAAACGATCAGGGATTTCATCGCGTTTCCGAAAAACAATTCCGGAAGGGATGTGATGCTCGACGCGCCTTCCGCAATCGACGACAAGCAGCTCGTAGAGTTGAATATCAAACTTAACCTGCAACAGTGAAGAGAACTATAGCCATCTACCGGATGCTCGGTGTGCTGCTTTCCCCCGTGGCATTCCTATTCGCTGTTTTCGCCGTGGCCTTAATCATGGCAGCGCTCTCAAACCCGCCTTTGCTACTGCCATTGTTTGCTATAGTATGCGTAGCGATTTACATTTTCAGCAGCATGGCGTTCCTCAATAAAGGAATCCTTCGTGCACAGCCCTGCAGGCGTTCACTGAAAGACCTGGTGCAGGTGAATGCGATTGTCGCGGGCATATTTGCCTTACTTATGATGTTCCAGTCTTTGCTGGTAGTTTTCAATCCGGAACTGACCAACCAGGCGATAGAACAACTTGTGGCCATGCAGCCGGACGGAACTCCGAAACCTCCTGCTTCGCTGCGGTCAATGTTGACCGGCATCGTCTATTTTATGGGAGTGTTCTGTTTTTTCCTGCTGATCCATATTTTTATCACCTTCAGGCTTTTGAAACAATACCGGCATGTGTTTCATGAACCCGGCGGCGATAGCTGAGACAGAAGGACGGTTTTACACACGACTGCATACTCCCACATTAACGCAGTTGACTTTATCCCTCCGGTTCGGGGTCTATCCGGCCCGCACTCACCCGGCAACCTGGCAGCACCTGCCATGCGACACCGGTAACAAAACTACTGTGTGGCTCAATCCCGTGTTGGATTTTGGGACGGGCTCCCCGGGATCCCGGGACGGACTCCGGTAAAACCTGTGACGAATCACTGTTTCTCCTCGGCTTCTCCTCGGCTCCTCCTCAGTTCCTCCTCTGTTCTCCATGGAATCCGAGGACGAAGAGAGGAGGAACAGAGGAGGCAATACGGAGGAATAGAGGAGGAAGCCCGGCAGGGGGTGGACTGAGAAGCGGCTGTCTTAATCTGCTGCCTCCCGCGTCAGTTGATATTTATTCAGCTTCCCCCTGTTGAAGCAGCGAGGGATGTTTATTCGGGAAACGGGCCGGCGATGGCTTAATGCTGAGACAATAGAACAGGATGTGTTGCTCCAACATTGCGCATCCGCACCAAAACGGTTCGGTTTTGGAAGTTGTACCGTGCTTAACTTGCATACATGTCGGCACCGCTTGCAGAACGGATGCGTCCCGGGACGCTCGATGAACTGGTAGGACAGGAACACCTCACCGGGCAGGGAAGCATATTGCGTACAGCCATAGAGAACGGTCGTATTCCCTCGATGATTCTCTGGGGACCACCAGGCACCGGGAAAACGACTATTGCAAATATTATCGCCCATACGCTGAAAGCCCCCTATTTCCAGTTAAGCGCTATCAGCAGTGGGGTGAAAGATGTACGCGAGGTGATTGAACATGCAAAACAACAAAAGGAAGCGATCTTATTCATTGACGAGATTCACCGGTTCAACAAAGGCCAGCAGGACGCATTGCTGGGGGCAGTGGAAAAAGGCATTATCACCCTGATCGGGGCGACTACTGAAAATCCGTCCTTCGAGGTCAATGCCGCCCTGCTCAGCAGGTGCCAGGTATATGTGCTGAAACCATTGGATGAAAACGCATTGGTCAGACTGTTACGTGATGCGATCTCAGAAGACGAAGTGTTGAAAGCTTATAACATCAACCTGGAGGAATGGGCGGCACTGATCAATATAAGCGGAGGTGACGCAAGGAAATTACTGAACCTGCTCGAGCTGGTTGTTACCGCTTCGAACAAAAAAACAATTGCCATCACCGATGATTATGTAATGTCGGTGGCACAAAAAAGAATTGCCTTATACGATAAACAGGGAGAGCAGCACTATGATGTGATCTCGGCCTTCATCAAAAGCATGCGCGGCAGTGATCCCAACGGTGCGGTATACTGGCTTGCGCGCATGGTGGAAGGAGGCGAAGACGTAAAGTTCATCGCCCGGCGCATGGTGATCTTTGCCAGCGAAGACGTGGGCAACGCCAATCCTAATGCTTTGCTGCTGGCGAATGCAACCTTCGACGCGGTGAATAAGATCGGTTACCCTGAGTCGCGGATCATCCTTTCGCAATGCGCCACGTATCTGGCCTCCTCACCCAAAAGCAACGCGAGCTACCTGGCGATTGGTGAAGCACTCGAAGCAGTACGGAAACAGGGCGACCTGCCGGTGCCACTGCACATCCGCAATGCACCTACCAAACTGATGAAGGACCTGAATTACGGCAAAGGGTACAGGTATTCGCACGAAGGCGAAGGCAATTTCCTGGAACAGGAGTACCTGCCGGAAAAGCTGAAAGGAACAAAATTTTACGACCCGGGTAACAGCGCCCGCGAGAACGAAATGCGGAAGTTTCTCAGGGAAAGATGGAAGGATAAGTATGGCTACTGATCAGGGCTTACTGAATTCAGGATTGCTGATCATCACCGAGTCTGTTAAACTGTTCAGGAACGCCGTGATTTGTCCCTGCTCGAACGGAGATAAAGGAATATTCGGGAGCACCAGCGGGTCTGTGGTGGGTCCATTTACCACCCCTGCGTTATAATGCATATAAATATTCGTAAAGCTGAAGAACCGGCCATCGTGCCCGAACGGACGGGTGAGGGCGGCATTTCTCAGTGAGAGAACCCGGAACTTCAATGAATCGGCCGGTGCGTGTGTGACCCGCTTCCTTCCTTCGTCCAGCAGGAAAGCGTCAATCGGCATCCCGGTATTCCGGTAGCCGAAGTCTGTAAAAAGCGGCTCCACATGGCAGCCGGAACATTTCGTTTTGAAAATATCATAGCCGAGTTGTTCAGCGAGGCTGAAAGAGGCTTCCCCGCGCTTCACTTTATCATACTTGCTGTTATTACTTACGATCGTCAGCACAAACTGTGAAATTGCTTTTGACATCCGGTCCGCATTGATTTCGTCACTGCCAAAGGCTGCCCGGAATTTCTGCCGGTACCCTGCATCAGCCCTGAGTTTCGCCAGCACGTTCTCTACCGTTTCCCCCATATCTAC
>DASVBM010000157.1:0-4592 GCA_036375835.1 Chitinophagaceae bacterium
CTGCTACAGAGATCGAGATCGGGTCGCCCAAAGGAGCTATCTGTTCAACCTTCACGCGTTCGCCAGGGATACAACCCATTTCCATCAGTTTGATAAAGATGTCGTCGTTTTCAAATGAATGGATGATTGCTGTTCTGCCTGCGCGTAAATCAGATAGCTTTTTCATTTAAGCAAAAGTATACCGGGGTTCTGTGATTTTGTTACGAATTTTGGAGCATTACCAAAACGAATGATTAAATTCCTGAATCACGACCGTAGCTTTCACTCCAGGGAAAAGACCGCCATCCGCCATTTCATCGAGAATCTGTTTAAAAGAGAGGGTAGGGAGACCGGTTGCATTCAATATATTTTCTGTTCCGATGACTATCTCCTGGGCATCAACCGCGATTTCCTGAATCATGATTATTACACCGACATCATCACGTTTGATCTTTCAGATCGGGAGAAGGTTGAAGCCGAGATCTATATCAGCGTGGAAAGGGTTAAAGACAATGCCCGCACTTTTGGTACTGGCTACAGGCAGGAAATGCTCCGCGTCATTTTTCATGGAGCTTTACACCTCTGTGGTTACGGTGACAAAACGAAACGTGAAATAACTTTAATGAGGCAAAAGGAATCTGAGTATTTACGTTTATTTGAAAAAGCAAACCCCCGACCGTAGATGTCCTCATTCAAGTTTCTGTTCCTGCTGGTGTTGCTGCCATTCATGGGCAAAGGCCAAAGCGTAGTCGTCCTTGAGCAGCGCAGTATTAATTTCAATCTTTCTATTGACCAGGAGATAGTGAACTGGAACGCTTCGTTCCGGGGATTTGAATCGTTGTCGAAAGAAGAAAAGGAGATATACTACTGGACCAATTACTCCCGCAAAGACCCCAGGCGTTTCTGGGATAGCGTGATGGTTCCGATCATGGTTACGTTCCCGCAGCTACGGGGTGCTTATGCGGCATCATTGAAGCAGGATCTATATGCAACGCGCCGGCTGCCGCTCCTGGCGCTAAGTGATACCCTTAACCAAACTTCTAAGTCGCATGCCGAGGACATCGGCTTTAAAAGCGCTTCGATCAGCCACACTTCCACTAACGGCACTCGTTTCTCAGAACGGCTTACCCAGGCTGGTATTCGCAATTGCGGCAGCGAGAATATGAGCCTTGGCAATGGTGACGTGCTTATGGCTATTGCGATGCTCTACCTCGACTATGGACTTGAAAACCTTGGTCACCGCAAAACACTACTCAACCCGGAATATGTGCACATTGGTGTCGGCGCCACACATTACGGCACCGAACAGCTGTTTTTTGTGCAGGACTTCTCTTGCGAGCAATGATTGTTTCACGTGGAACCTGCTCTTGTTCAAGATTTAGTTAAGAATACCTTCAAATAAACCGTCGCGGCCGTTTCACGTGGAACGCCTTAGCCGAGGCCACTTATCTTTGCCGCCATGTTTCCCAGTTATGATGTTATAGTTGTTGGTGCCGGCCATGCCGGTTGCGAGGCTGCTGCAGCTGCCGCTAATCTGGGCAGTTCGGTGTTGCTGGTTACCATGAATATGCAAACCATTGCACAAATGAGCTGTAATCCTGCTATGGGCGGTATTGCAAAAGGCCAGATTGTAAGGGAAATAGACGCCCTGGGGGGCTATAGCGGCATTGTGACAGATCGAAGCATGATCCAGTTCAGGATGCTGAACCGCAGTAAAGGACCGGCCATGTGGAGCCCGAGGGCGCAAAACGACCGGATGCTTTTTGCCGCCAGCTGGCGGGAAATGCTGGAGCAAACCCCTAAAGTGGACTTTTACCAGGATATGGTGCGGTCTATCATCATAAAAGACGGACGCGCCTGCGGGGTGGTTACCGGCCTTGGGCATGAGATAACTGCCGGTGCTGTAGTGGTAACCAGCGGTACTTTTTTAAACGGCGTGATTCATATCGGGGAAAAGCAGTTCGGCGGCGGCCGTGTTGCTGAAAAAGCAGCGACAGGAATCACCGAACAGTTGATAGAGCTGGGTTTCCAGAGCGACAGGCTAAAAACCGGTACTCCGCCAAGGGTAGACGGGAGGAGCCTGGATTATTCGAAGATGGAGGAACAAAAAGGGGATGAGACCGTGTCGGGATTCTCCTACCTGGAAACAAGCAGGATTCCAGCATCCCAACAACGGAGTTGCTTCATTACCTATACCAGTCCCGAGGTGCACGAGATGCTGAAAACCGGTTTTGATCGCAGTCCCATGTTCGCTGGCCGGATTGGTGGAACCGGACCAAGGTATTGCCCCAGTATCGAAGACAAGATCAATCGCTTCGCGGAAAGAGATCGCCACCAGTTGTTTGTTGAACCCGAGGGATGGAACACGGTAGAGATCTATGTAAACGGCTTTTCTACCTCGTTGCCCGAGGAAGTACAATACGCCGCGCTGCGCAAAGTGCCGGGGTTCGAAAACTGCAGAATCTTCCGGCCCGGGTATGCAATTGAATACGATTATTTCCCGCCTACGCAGCTTGATTACTCTTTGGAAACCAAGCAAATAAGCCGGTTATTCTTTGCCGGACAGATTAATGGAACCACCGGCTATGAAGAAGCCGCCTGCCAGGGACTGATGGCAGGTATCAACGCCCATCAGGCGGTACGGGACCTGCAACCGCTGGTACTGAAAAGAAGTGAGGCATATATTGGCGTATTGATAGACGACCTTATCAGCAAGGGTACCGATGAACCGTATCGCATGTTCACCTCGCGTGCTGAATTCCGGACATTGCTGCGGCAGGATAATGCCGACCTGCGGCTTACAGAACTCAGTTACCGCATCGGCCTTGCATCGCAGGAAAGGATGGACCGGGTAATACAGAAAAGAGAAGGTGTTCGGCTAATCCGGGGATTACTGAGCCAGTTTTCTCTCGAACCTGCCCAGATAAATCCTTTCCTGGAGTCGGTAGGCTCTGCGGCGATGAGCGAGAAGCAAAAAGCATCAAAGGTGTTGTTGCGGCCGGATGTGGACCTGCTGTCTATGATGGAACAGGTGCCGGAATTGAAAGAGGCGCTGGCCGGATTTGATAGGGAAACGCTTCAGCAGGCGGAGATACAAACAAAGTACGAGCGCTATATAGAAAAAGAACAGGAGATCGTCGAACGAATGAGTCAGATGGAATCGCTGATAATACCAGCCTCATTCGATTATGACAAGGTTTCAGCGCTTTCATCGGAAGCAGTGCAGAAATTCAAACGCATTCGTCCCCACACCCTGGGTCAGGCCAGCCGCATCAGCGGTGTAAACCCCAGCGACGTACAGATACTTATGGTATATATGGGCCGCTAATCGCATACAAGCAAAAATTAAAGTGTAGTCGATTGTTAAACAATTGTTTCAATGATTTGATGTCGGGTTATTCACCTATGCAGCGAAAGTCGGGCTGTATTTTTGCGGGAAACAGGTGAACACTGTTTATATGGACATCAATCTCCGTAAACTTGAAGAAAACGTGAACCTGCACACCCTGCAGCCCGGTTTCCTTAACCGCGAATTGTATTACGTCATCGCGCTGGACCCGCAGCATTTCAGATTCGTGGAACCGGAGGAAGAAGCTGGTGAAGGGGAAATGAAGTTGTTTTGTTACCTGAGCGACAGGGAAATCCTGATCCCGGCGGGGAACATAATTTTAAAGAAGAGTTATGTGGTAACGCCGGCTCCTCCGTTCGAAATTATCCGGAAAGCGGAAGACTTTTATCGCTTCATCGACTGCATCGGCGAGAATTGCGTAGGGAAAGCGATTCGTGGTTTCAGCGAAGAAGCGCTGGGCGGGATCGCAGCCGCACTGAAACAACGATATGGAAACGCTGATCAACACATCGTTACAAGTCCCGAGTTCAGCCACTTGCTATTCATATTGCCAGAGGCGGAGATTTCGATCTCCTCAACGATGGTATACTTCAAACAGAGGTTACCGGTAACCACTGCGCACTACCAGCACCTGGAAGAAGAAAAGGTTGGCGCTATCTGATCCGGGCGATTCAAAAATGCATGTTAATTAAAACCGATCATTCTGCTGAATGCGGACGGTTCATTACTTTCATTCAGGATGCCAAGGCTTCTATATGTTTTTTGTTTCTTCCTCAGCACCGCACTGCACGCTCAGGTGACGGTACAGGGCCGGGTATTTGATATCAGTCGCAGGACACCACTTGAATCGGTAGTTGTATTCACAAGCAGTGGAGGGGGCACCCTTACCGATTCCCTGGGAGGCTATACAATTCGCGTCAATCCGTCCGATACTATCTGGTTTTCTTACCTGGGAAAAAACACCAACCGTTTCGCAGTTGCGGATATTCCGAATCTCCAGAATTTTGAGATATCGATTCATGTTATCGCGAACGAATTGCCTGCAGTAACAGTCAGGAACCGCAACTACTACCTTGATTCGATCCAGAACCGAAAAGATTATGCAAAGGCATTCAACTACCGAAAACCCGGGTTAAGGCTTGCGACAAGCAGTGAATATACACCCGGAGGCGTAGGCGTTGCTTTCGACCTTGAAGAGCTGATTAATTTTTTCCGGTTTAAACGAAACAGGCAACTGGCTTCCCTCCAGCAGCGGCTGATCCAG
>DASVBM010000307.1:0-3867 GCA_036375835.1 Chitinophagaceae bacterium
AACGGAGAACCGTTACCTACGGTTGCGTAGTTACCTCTCAGTTTACCATAGCTCAGCCAGTCTACATTCACCATCTTCGAGAACACGATACCCAGTGAAGTACCCCAGTAATCGAACGATTCGCTGCCTTTAGGCAATGAAGAGAACTTGTCGATACGGTAGTTTCCATCCAGGGTGATCATGTCTTTCCAGCTAAGTGTCACACCTGCGAAATTTCCCCAAACCTGGAACTCGCTGAAACCTTCTGAAGGTGCGTTCGGCGCGTTCTTCGAGTTGGAAAGCGCGTAGATGCGCTCCACGATCAGGCCACCGTTGGTAGCCGCGAAGATGCTCTGGTTTTTGGTTTTCCGCACGTTGGTACCCAACAGCGCCTTCAGGTTGAAGTTTGCCGGAAGGTCACGGTCGAAATTAGCCATCAGGTCATAGTTCGTTTCGCTGAAAGAACGGTTGTTACGGCTGTAAGACGAAGTGGTTACACTTCCTACTGCCTGCCTTTCTTCCTGCATCTCATCATAAGTATCATGAGACACACGACCCATAATATTCAACCACTTTACCGGATTGAAGTTAGCGTTCACATAACCGGTCATCCTGTTACGTGAGTCTGTTTCGAAATTCTCAAAACGGGTAAAGTAGGGGTTATCCCAGTAAATCGGAGTAAGGTCAGTAGGATCTGCCCAGTTCCAGGTTACGTTCTTGCGCTCCCGGAAATAAGCGTCTTTCTGCTCCTGCACGTCCACGTTGGTCTGCCACCACTGCCTGAAATTGGTCATCAGGTTCTTATCATCGTAACCGGTACCATAACGGCCTGTTGCGGCGATGTTTGTGAACTGTACGTGTGCGCCAACATTAATTTTCGATGTAATGTTATAGGTACCACCCAGGTTGAAAAGGTTTTTCGCAATTTTCGAGTTCGGCATAATACCTCTGTCGTCGGTGCGGGTATAACCCAGTTTGAAGGTTCCCATATCATTACCATTGGTCACCATAATGCTCTGGTTGGAAGTAGCAGCGGTCTGGAAGATGCTGCCCGGTCCGTTGGCTGCAGCCACCCAGGGGCGGGCCTTGCCATAGTTCGGAGACGTCGGGTCGAATGCATCCCACTGGTAAACCATCAGGTTCGGATCGAAGCGGCCACCATAGGAAGCATCTTCACTCACCGGTGTAACCAGGTCGGGAACACCGTCACCATTAATATCCCTGTACAGGAAACGACCTGTAGGATCTTCATAGTAAGCGCCGTAACCACCACCATATTCATTCTGGTATTCTGCGAAAGTTTTCTTGTCGTACTTGCCGAATCCGAAACCGGAGTTAACAGTTACGCCAAGTCCTCTCGAACCTTTTTTCGTTGTGATCATCACCACACCGTTACCACCCCTTGAACCGTACAGCGCCGTAGAAGCTGCACCTTTCAGAACGGTGATTGACTCGATGTCGTCAGGATTGATGTCCTGGATGGCGCTACCGTAATCGTAACCGCCACGGCCAGTTGACTGGCTGCCGGAACGTACCTGCGAGTTGTCAACGGGAACTCCATCAATAACGAACAGCGGCTGGTTGCTGCTGCTGATGGTTTTGTTACCGCGGATCACTACGTTGGTGGAACCGCCCATTGTGTTTGCCTGGCGGATCTCCAGACCGGAGATCTTACCCGACAGGTTCTGGACAAAGCTGCTGGTTCTCACTTTCGCAACTTCATCTCCGCTCACCTGCTGGGCAGCATAAGGTACCGTGTTCCGGGTTCTTCTTACACCCAGGGCGGTAACCACCACCTCATCAATTACCGCAGTTCCCCGGGTCAGTTTGATATCCAGGGTGTTGGTAGACTGAGTAATGGTGTACTCGCGGTTAATAAAGTTGGTTGCTGAGAATACTAAAACGTCGCCATTTTTAACGGCGATCCGGAAGTTGCCCTGCGCGTCTGCGGCAACACCCTGCGTGGTTCCTTTGATCTGAACCGATGCTCCTTCAACGGGTTGCCCTTGTTCGTCAGTGACTTTTCCTGTGATTTCTCTCGTCTGTGCAGTGGCTACCAAAGCAGTCAGTAGCATCACTGTAAGCAGTGATAGAATTTTTCTCATGTGCTATAGGTTTTTTAATAAAAGTGCCGTAAATATATGGGTATTTTAAGAAAAAGTTAAGGAGGTCTTAAGAATTTCAAAAAATGACCATACGTACACATAACGATAGACAACGATT
Source organism: Chitinophagaceae bacterium (assembly GCA_036375835.1). Classification (GTDB taxonomy): domain Bacteria; phylum Bacteroidota; class Bacteroidia; order Chitinophagales; family Chitinophagaceae; genus JAEZDC01. The sequence continues at coordinate 2,203 of DASVBM010000307.1, forward strand.
TTTGGCAAACGCTGCAAACCGTCATAAAATTCCCTGTAGGAATCGGATACCTTTGCGCGCATGATGATATTAGATGGAAAAAAAGCCTCCCAGGCCATCAAGGCGCAGTTGAAGCAGGAGGTCCTGCAACTGGGCTCGAAACCGCATCTCGCCGCCATACTGGTCGGTAATAATGGCGCCAGTGAAACCTACGTGGCCAGCAAGGTCAGGTCCTGCGAAGAAGTGGGGTTCGAATCCACCCTCGTCCGGCTTCCCGGCGATGCCACCGAAGAAACGCTGCTCGCAGAAATTGAACGGCTCAATAATAATGACGACGTAGACGGCATCCTGGTTCAGCTCCCCCTGCCGCGACATATCAACGAACAACGCATCATCGAAGCGATCGACCCGGAAAAGGACGTGGACGGATTTCACCCCGTGAACGCGGGTAAACTCGTGCAGGGACTGCAGACCTATATTCCCGCCACCCCTTACGGCATCATGCTCATGCTCGAACATTTCAACATCGAAACCAAAGGCAAACACGCGGTGGTGATCGGTCGCAGTAATATTGTGGGCCGCCCCATGAGCATCCTGCTGAGCAGCAACCTGCCGAAAGGAAATTGCACCGTCACGGTCTGCCACTCGCATACCCGGAACCTGGAAGAGATCTGCCTGCAGGGCGATATTATCGTTGCCGCGCTGGGCCGCCCCGGCTTTGTAAAAGCAAACATGGTGAAACAAGGCGCTGTGGTGATCGACGTGGGCATCACCCGCGTAGACGATCCTTCCGCACCGAAAGGCTACCGCATCAAAGGCGACGTAGCCTACGATGAAGTGGCCCCTAAAACTTCCGCCATCACACCCGTACCCGGTGGAGTTGGATTGATGACGATCGCAGGACTGATGAAAAATACCCTGCAGGCGCACCTCAACAGGACGCGCAAAGCGGTACACCAGTAATAATAATGGAAACAGGCACAACAACGAACGCGATTCCGGTAATGGAATCGTTCTATACCATCCAGGGCGAAGGCTTTTACCAGGGCAGGGCCGCGTATTTCATCCGCCTCGGCGGCTGCGACGTAGGCTGCTTCTGGTGCGACGTGAAAGACAGCTGGGATGCCGCCGCGCATCCCCTTATACCCATCAACGACATAGTTTCGAAAGCCTGCGAAGGCTCCGGCCACAAACCCGTGATCGCAGTCGTAACCGGTGGCGAACCGCTCCTGCACAACCTTGACGGGCTCACCCGGGCGCTTCACTCAGCGGGTTTCCACACGCATATTGAAACTTCCGGCTCCTCGCCGCTCTCCGGAGAATGGGATTGGATCTGCGTTTCACCAAAGAAATTCAAGGCACCACTGCCGGAACTGCTGCGCGCTGCCGACGAACTGAAAATCGTGGTATACAATAAAGATGATTTCCGGTGGGCTGAAGAACACGCCGCCCAGGTGGGCGCTTCGTGCAGACTCTACCTGCAGCCCGAATGGAGCCGCGCCGCTGAAATGACCCCGCTGATCGTGGACTATATCAAACAACACCCCCGGTGGCAACTCAGCCTGCAGGTACATAAATATATCAACGTTCCTTAGTTTATTGCCCTTTGCCGCCCGACGTACCCCTGGTGAAATAATCCGGGGGCCGGTTACAGGGAGCTGTAGGGACACTCCAGGGATACTCCAG
>DASVBM010000029.1:0-6792 GCA_036375835.1 Chitinophagaceae bacterium
ACTCATCCATCTTCAACTGCGACGATAATTACAAAGTGATTTCCACCATTTAACGCGCCATCCGCCTTAGGTTATACTGCCCGGATATTGCAAATGATATATTCAACTTCACCGCGCAATCAACGTTCATGAAATTCAAAAAACAAACAGTTATCATAATAATCTTTGACAACTATCATTGATGCCGCCGTTGCTGCGCTCTACCTTGCACTTCCGAGTTAGCTAAAACGCTTTCACATGGTTTCTTATATCAGCAGCTTGTTTTTGCTGCCTGTTGTAGTAAGCGGAATGCTCCTGTTGCTTCCGAAAAGATGGGCAAAATTCCTGGTAATTATTACAGCTTTTATTCTGGCAGCAATCTCTGTTTTTCTGTTTGTCGTTATCGGCAATCCGGTCGTATTCAAAACGCCGGAATACGTCAACCAGGCTGTTTCTGTCGCAGACATTCTACTGGTGTTATGCTTCGCAGGTGTTGCAATAAAAAGAAAAAGCTTGCTCGTTGGTTTACTCAGCGCCCTGCAGCTGGCTGCCTCTGTGTACCTCTGGCAAAACAGGAGCGACGCCGTTGCACCCCAGTTCATGGTGGACCGGCTAAGCCTTTTCATGTTTTTGCTGATCAATGTGATCAGCGGTATCATCTGCATCTTTTCCCTCAAATACATCGATGAAGAAAACTGCAGCAGCTTCCGTAAAAAATATTTCCTTTCTGTCTTATTCTGGTTCGTCGCAGTGATGAACCTCCTGGTATCATCAGACAACCTGGAATATTTCTTTTTATTCTTCGAGCTGACCACGCTGGCTTCATTCCTGCTCATCGGTTTCCGAAGGGATGAAACATCAGTGAAAAACGCGCTGACCGCCTTATGGATGAACCAGGTTGGTGGTCTTGCGATCCTCGTTGCTATTTTCTTCATTCATTACTATGGCTTCGGTGAGCCAGGTTTCTCCAGCCTGCTTGCCCGCGCCGGGGACTCAACGCTCCTTCTTCCCCTGGCCTTACTCTCAGTAGCAGCACTCATCAAAGGTGCGCAGATGCCCTTCAGCAATTGGTTAGTCGGCGCGATGGTCGCACCCACACCCGTCAGCGCTTTGCTGCACTCTTCCACCATGGTAAAAATCGCACCCTTTATTATACTGCGATTATCGCCGGCCTTGCAGGGAACGCCTGTCGCCTGGACGATTATCGCGCTGACAGGCTTTGTGTTTGCCGCTTCAGCGGTAGCAGCATTGTCGCAGGATAATTTCAAAAGAATACTGGCGCATTCCACCATCGCACTGCTCGCGCTGATGATCATGATGGCAGCCGTTGCCACACCCGTAACGGTAATTGCAGCACTCACTCTGGTCCTGTTCCATGGCATTTCCAAGTGCATGCTCTTTCTCAATGCAGGCATTCTGGAAAAAGTATTTCATCTCAAACAGATTTCAGACATGGATAGACTGGCGGAAAGCGGACCGTTTACCGCGCTGGTCACCGCTATCGGATTTGTGTCGCTTCTGCTTCCTCCATTCGGCGCTTTCATCGGCAAATGGTTCAGCATTGAAACGCTCGGTCAACTCGCACTGCAGCAAAAAGCACTCGGAGCCACCGTAATTGTGCTCATCGCTTTCGGTGGCGCGGTATTATCGCTTCTGTATTTTAAGGTATTGGGGCTCGTGATCGCAAGAAGAGGCGACCATGAGAAAAACAAGCTGGAAAAACTCAGCCCTGTTTATAGCGTGACCATGTATATACTGATGTCCATGGTGATCGCGGGAGTACTGGCTTTCCCCCTGCTGCTTGCCGGTTACTTTGTCCCCGTTGCTTCCCAAACCCTCGGCGTTGCAATTGGAATGACTATCGAAGGATGGAGCTTGAATATCGGCAATATGCACCTTCCTGTCGTCCCGCTGCTCATCGCCTTTTTTATGTTGCCGGTGACGATCGTGCTTTCCATGTTCGTCCATTTCCGGAAGGTTGACCGGGTAAAAGAATATACCTGCGGGGAGAAGCTGGATTATTCTTTCTCGACAATGTCTTTCTCAACCGATAGGGCTACGCCATACTTAAACCTGGTCGGCGTCCTGTTCTTTGTTGCGCTGTTCCTGGCAGTGGTGATATAAATAAAAAAGGAAGAGGTTATGGACCTGTACATCAAAATACTGTTGATCATCCTCGCACCTTTCATCGGGGGACTGATCTATGGCCTGGAAAGAGTAGTGAAAGCCCGGATGCAAAGACGGATCGGGCCACCTTTACTGCAGCCTTTTTATGACTTCTTCAAACTGGCGGATAAGCGGAGGATGATCGTCCATTCCACCCACGCCTTTCTCGGCATCATGCATTTTTTCTCGCTGTGGTTCGCGCTTGCCATACTCATCCTTGGCGGCGACCTCATCCTCGTCATCTTCCTGCACCTGCTGTCAACCGCATTGCTGATCCTGGCAGGGTACAGCACCCGCTCCATCTTCAGCCATTTAGGCGCCAACAGAACCGCGGTGAGTGTACTGGCCTATGAGCCGGTGCTGATCCTGATCGCGGTAGCTGTATTTATTCAGACCGGGAGCTTCGAGGTCTCTGCTATTTACAGTTCCGCCAGACCATTGCTATTTTCCATGCCGCTGGCTTTTGCAGCGCTGTTACTCATCCTGCCGATCAAACTGAAAAAATCACCTTTCGACGTAGCGGAAGCACACCAGGAAATCACCGGTGGTGTGGAGCTCGAGTATTCCGGGATATTTTACGAAGCTGTGTACACCGCGAAATGGCTGGATGAGGTTTTCTGTTATACGCTGGTTTACCTTTTCGGCGCCGGCAACCCCCTGATCGGCCTCGGGCTTGTAGTAATCGTCTTTATCGCGGTAAACGCGCTGGACAATTCTTCCGCCCGCGTCAGCTATAAACAGATGCTGCGCTTTTCACTGGCGGTAGCCCTGCCCGTCGCCTTTATCAATTTATTACTATCCGTATTTCAATAGGCTATGAATCTGAAAAAATACAGGAAGAAGTCACCATGGATACTGCACTACAACGCGGGCAGTTGCAATGGCTGCGACATTGAGATACTCGCCTGCCTAGCGCCGAAATACGATATCGAGCGCTTCGGGATGATCAACACCGGAAACCCGAAACAATCCGATATCCTGCTTGTGACAGGTCCCGTCACGAAACGCTCCCGGGAAAGACTGGTGGAGATATACGCGCAGATGCCCGAACCAAAGGTGGTGATCAGTTGCGGCGCCTGTGCCAGTACGGGTGGCGTGTTCAGGGGTATGTACAACTGCGAAGGTGGTATTGACCAGTACATACCGGTCGACGTATACGTATGTGGCTGCGGCTGCAGGCCGGAACAGATCATCGACGGCGTGGTCCAGGCGCTCGGAATACTGGAAAGCAAAACAAGAGATATCGAGCAGTCATTGAAACTGAAAAACGAGGCGATAACAGAAGAAGGACAAACCAACCGCAGGAATATCGCGGCTGAACTGTAAACAACAAAAGATGAAGCGAATTGAAACCACCATCGGGACCGTAAAAAAGGATATCGGGAATTTCTACCAGTTCGATAAGCAGCATTTCATTGTAATGAATGCGGTAGACCTGGGCGAAAAACTGGAAATACAATGGTTCTTCAGCGATTATAACAGCACCGGCGAGGTGACAGCCTATTGCGCACAGGTGAACCCCGGCGACGAAATTCCATCGCTGAAATCCATCATCCCCTCGGCCTGGGTAGCTGAAGCGGAGCTGGCAGACCTGATGGACATTAAAATAGAAGACACCGCCAGGGGCTTTGTATTAGAACCGGATTCGGAGCCCGCGCCGTTAAGAAAGAAAAAATAAAATGGGAAAGCAATACGAAATACCGGTCGGTGCCCAGCACATCTCGCTGCTGGAACCGCTGCATTTTAAATTCACGACCGGGAACGAGAAAATCATCGACACCGCTGCAAGTGTGTATTACGTACACCGTGGAATAGAAAAAGCATGTTGCACTAAATTCAAATTCCGGCAGGTGAGCTTTGTGGTAGGACGTGTCTGCGGGCTCTGTTCCATCTCCCACACCACCGCCTATTCCCAGGTGGCTGAAAAACTGGTGAAGATCGAAATTCCCAGGAGAGCCAAATACCTGCGGATGCTCGTAATCGAACTCGACCGGATCCATTCCCACCTGCTCTGCCTGAGCCATGTGGCGGAGAACTCCGGCTTCGAAGCGCTGTTCATGAAGACGATGCAATACCGCGAAGCATTTATGGAGATGCTTGAAGCGGTCTGCGGCAACCGGGTGCAGTTTGATTATTCGATCGTAGGCGGCGTTTCACGCGACCTGAAGCCGGAAACGGCAAGAATGATTCTTACCGGTCTGAAAAAATTCAGGCCGCAACTCCAGGAACTCTTTCACATCTATCAAAACAACTGGACTTTGTCGCTGAAGAACAAAGGCACCGGCGTGATCACCCGCAAAGACGCCCTGCGGCTGAACGTGGTCGGGCCGTTTGCAAGGGCAACGGGACTGGAAACGGATGTGCGTAGCCAGACCGAAGACCTGCTACCCTGGAAAGAAGCCGGCTTCCGGATCATCACCGAACAAACCGGTGATGTGTACGCGCGGAATATGGTGAGGCTTCGGGAAGTTGAGAACTCAATGGAGATGATCTCCAATGTGATCGACGGGCTTCCTGAATCACCGATCATCCAGGAAACAAAATCGTTCCCCGATGGCGAAGCGGTGGTAAGGCTCGAGGCTCCCCGCGGCGAATTGTTCTACTATGCAAAAGGAAACAAGACCCAGGTGCTTGAACGGCTGAAGATCAAGGCGCCTACATTCTCGAATATATCCGCGATGGTGGAAGGGTTCAGGAATAATGAATACGGAAGTGTGCCGGCTATCATCGCGTCGTATGACCCCTGCCTGTCCTGTACCGCAAGATGAAAAACTCAAAAACATGAGCACGTTTCTAAAAACCATAGGAAACTTATTCAAGCCACCGGTTACAAAGAGATACCCGTTTGAGAAAACGTTTCTCGCGGAAAACTACCGCGGAATGATAGGCTTTAATGAAGAAGCCTGCATCTGGTGCCGGCGCTGCGAAATGGCCTGCCCGCCCGGCGCCATCGTTTTCTCACAGGCAATGGATGGAAAACAAACCTATCACTACAATCGCGCGGTCTGTATTTTCTGCGAGGAGTGCATACGTTCCTGCCCCAAAGCCGAAGCTGGCGCCTTGTACCAGACCGGTGTACCTGCACCCTGCGCATTGAAAGAAGAGAACATCAATAATGGCTGGGCGGATATTTGCAGCGAGGCAGTAAGGGGCCGGGAAGCCTATTCGGCTGAAAAGAAACGGCTGGCAGCACAAAAAGCCGTGGTAAAAGAGGCGACCGGGAATCAGGCTGATGAAAGCACAGCCGGAAAAATTTAATCATGCACGAGCTTACCATAGCAGAATCGGTTTTATCCATCGTGGAGCAGGCGGTACCACGTGAAAAAACGATCACCGTTACCTCTGTGAAACTGCAGGTGGGAGAACTGAGTGGCATTGAGGTTGAATCGCTGAAGTTCGCCTTATCCGTCCTCAGGAGTGATACGATCGCCAGGGACGCGACATTCGATATCGGCATCATCCCAGGTGAAGCGGAATGCAAAGGCTGTAAAACAGTTTTCGCCATGCATCAATATGGCGATGCCTGCCCGACCTGCGGCAACTATGATGCTACGGTAACCAAAGGAAGGGAAATGCAGGTGTTAAGTATTCTGCTGGACGAGGAGTAGTAGGTCACCGGAAGTTCTTTTCCAAAGTTTCAGACTTTGGAAAAGGTATTGATGTTACGTATTTCCCTAAAGGTTCTATTCATCTAAGCAATCACTCACATTCTCTGACCCTAAGCATCATCTGATCATTTCCCCCATTTCAAATACACATCCGCCACCGAGGGATGCACCTCGTTTTTAAGCATCTCCGTGAGCGCTTCATCAGTCAAAACTTTGCGGTGATCCTTCAACGCAGTCCATAATTTCCTCAGGACCTCCTTCCCTCCGGCATTATAGATGTCTTTTGCTGCCACATGAAGTTTCGACTGGTACCAGCCATAGTTCTTCGGCCCCATTCCCATTGTTGAATATAACCGCTCAAAATCCTCCAGGCTGGTGAACTGCAGGCCTTCCGTGCCGCCGGCAACAACCATTTCAGGAAATGTTTCCAAAGCGGGCAGCAGTTCCGGCCGTTTTTCGGCGATATAGGTGTGCAGCATGATATTTACAAACAACTCGCCCATCCAGTGCCTTTGCATCTCCAGCCCTGCCTGCGCGGTGTAGGAATGCCCCATTTCATGAAGCGCCAGCAGATCAAAGAATGGCATCATGCTGTAAGATCCGTCTGCCTTGCCATAAGCAGTGGTGACCTGCCTGAACATTGCAGGGGGCAGCTGATCAACCGGCGGCAGAAAACTGCGCCAGAAATCGTTATCCGCCGCCGCCACGGCAAGATGAACGTGATCGATATTATGTGGGAACCCGTACACTTCATGAAAAGGAGTAGCTGCATATTGCTTCCAATGTTGTGGCGAAAGAATATAGAAAACCGTTTGGGGAGTAAAGACTATTTCTTCCTGGAAATACTTCACCGCATCTTCCAGGAAAACCGCGATAGTCGCCGCCCTTTCCTGTTGTCCGGGGCTGTAACAATACAACTGTGTATGGGTTTTTAATGTGTCCAGCCGCTGAAGTTGATCTGCAGTGGCGGTATCCTGCCCGAACACCGTATTGAGGGCGAGCAGCCATGCCAGGGCCAGGCAATATGCTTTGTTACGTT
>DASVBM010000364.1:0-2280 GCA_036375835.1 Chitinophagaceae bacterium
CCACAAGTTTGAAAATGATGACTGGGGGAGGTTTCTTATCCTGGTGCGCGACAAACGCAGCGGTCATGTTACCGGTCAGACTTTTTATATGGATGATGACAGCTGGCGCAGCCGCCGCACGGATAATGACCGCAGTTCCGCCACCATGCTTTCGTTTACGTCGAACAAGGAGAAATACAACGTTGGCGAGCAGGTTGAGCTGACTATACCGAGCAGTGAGGGCGGGAAAGCGCTGATCAGTATTGAAACCGGTAGCAAGGTGCTGAAAACTTATTGGGTGAAGACAACGAAAGGCAATACGAAGTTCTCATTCACTGCAGACAAGCAGATGTCACCAAACGTTTATGTGAACGTCAGCCTGATTCAACCACACGCACAAACGGTGAACGATCTTCCGATCCGCATGTATGGAGTGATACCGGTAACCGTAGAAGACCGGAACACGCTGTTGCATCCGGTGATCCGGATGGCGGGTGAAATCAGGCCGCGAAAGCAAACGAATATTACCGTATCTGAATCCAGTGGCAAAGAAATGACTTATGTGATTGCGATAGTTGATGAAGGTTTACTTGATCTCACCCGTTTCAAAACACCCAACCCGCACGAATCATTTTATGCAAAAGAAGCCCTGGGGGTCAAGAGCTGGGATCTCTACGATTACGTTATCGGTGCATGGGGAGGAGAACTGGAACGGATTTTAACGATCGGTGGAGACGCCGAAGGAGAGAACGCCGCAAAGAACAGGAAAGCAAATCGCTTCCAGCCGGTGGTGAAATTCATGGGCCCTTTCCGATCTGATGGCGGCACCCAAACCCACACATTCACTTTACCCGATTACATCGGTAGCGTTCGCGCTATGGTGATCGCAGCTAGAAACGGCGCATATGGCGTGGCGGAAAAAGCCGTTGCCGTTAAAGCGCCGCTGATGATATTACCTACCGTACCGAGAGTAGCTGGCCCGGGTGAAGAGATTACCATACCCGTTTCAGTTTTTGTTGACGGAAAAGGAAAGCAGATGGCCTCGGTAAGATTCACTAACTCTTCTTACATCCAGTCGGTCAACGGAACACAGCAGGTGAGCTTTACAAACGGTGGAGAAGGAATGGCCTATATACGGACTCGGGTGGGAGGTAATACAGGAATCGCAAAACTCCGTATTGAAGCGACGATGGGAAAAGAAAAAGTGAGTTATGAAACCGAAATTGATGTGCGTAACCCGAACCCGCTGACCACCCAGGTGAAGGAATTCGTGTTGCAGCCCGGGCAACGCATCAGCTCGGACGTGGCTATGATCGGTGATGCGCAAAGCAGCAAGGCCACCCTGGAAATATCTTCGATCCCTGCGTTGAACCTGCAGAAACGTTTGAGTTATCTGATTCATTATCCCCATGGCTGCATCGAACAAACCACCTCTTCGGTATTCCCGCAGCTCGTGTTGAATCAGTTGCTGGAACTGGACGACCGACGTAAGGCAACAATAGAGTCGAACGTCCGTGCGGGCATCCGGCGTCTGCAGAATTTCCAGCAACCCGATGGGGGCTTCAGCTACTGGCCGGGCTATGGTGGGAGTGATGAATGGGGTACAAATTACGCCGGTCATTTCCTCATTGAAGCCTCAGCTCGTGGTTATATTGTCCCGACGCATATCCTCCAGCAATGGAAAGCCTACCAGCGAAAAAAGGCTCAATCATGGAATCAGACGGAAGCACCGTGGTATGGATCAGATCTCACGCAGGCTTACCGGTTATATCTGCTTGCACTGGTTAAGTCTCCGGAACTTGGTGCGATGAACCGCCTGAAAGAATTCAAATTTCTTACTCCCGAAGCGAAGTGGAGACTGGCTGCTGCATACCATCTGAGCGGTCAACAGGACGTAGCGCTGCAATTAATCAGTGGCTTACCCATAGACTTGCCGCCGCGAAAAGAGCCGGGATATACTTACGGCAGTGATTTACGGGATGAGGCGATGATACTGGAAACGCTTACCATCATGGGACGTAGGCTGGAAGCACAGCAGGTGTTGAAAAACGTCGCTGCCAGGTTATCGCAGCAATCATGGTACAGCACACAAACCACGGCCTATTCACTTATTGCGATCGCCGGCTATACCGGTGCGGGCAAATCCTCCAGCCGGATCAGCGCGGCAACGGCAGTAAATGGGAAAGCAACCGCTATCAATACGGCCTCCACAATGAACCAGGCAGATATCCCGCTGTCAAAAGGAAAAGGAAGGGTAGAAGTAAAGAACAATGGCAACAATGTTTTGTTCGTAAGGGTCAT
>DASVBM010000022.1:0-2296 GCA_036375835.1 Chitinophagaceae bacterium
GTACTGGAATTCAACAATAAGAAAGTGGATGCAAGCATCCTTCGCGATCTTAACGACGTCAAGAAGCAGTTCCTGCGTAACGATTACCTGGTGCAGATCAGGTAAGCGCCAGGCGGTGTGAAACTGATCAGCAGCGGACAACAAGTTGAAGGGTGCGACGCAACTTCAGCCCGATTGAAAACAAAAAGCCGGGTACATAACCCGAAACATACTAACAAAGAAAAAACAACAATATGGCAGAGATTAAACCCGATGAAATATCAGCGATACTGCGGCAGCAGCTGAGCAATTTCAATGCAGGTGCAGACCTCGAAGAAGTGGGTACTGTATTACAGGTGGGTGACGGTATTGCCCGTGTTTACGGGCTGAACAACGTAAGGGCCGGTGAACTGGTAGAGTTTGAGAATGGCGTAAAAGCCATCGCGCTCAACCTGGAAGAGGACAACGTGGGTGTGGTAACACTTGGAGACTATTCGGAAATCAGGGAAGGTGCAACTGTTCGCCGTACTGGTCAGATCGCTTCTATTAAGGTAGGTGAGGGACTGGTAGGCCGTGTGATCAATACCCTTGGTGAGCCGATCGACGGCAAGGGGCCGATCAGCGGTGAACTCTATGAAATGCCACTGGAGCGTAAAGCACCGGGTGTTATCTACAGGGAACCGGTAAAAGAGCCGTTGCAGACCGGTATCAAAGCCATCGACGCGATGATCCCGATTGGTCGTGGCCAGCGTGAACTGGTGATCGGGGACAGGCAGACCGGTAAATCCGCCATCTGTATTGATACCATCATCAACCAGAAAGAATTTTACGAAGCAGGCAAGCCTGTTTACTGTATATATGTTGCCATTGGTCAGAAGGCTTCAACCATCGCTGGTGTGATGAAGACCCTGGAAGACAACGGGGCGATGAAATACACCACAATCGTTGCGGCTTCTGCATCTGATCCTGCGCCACAGCAGTTCTACGCGCCTTTCGCCGGTGCAGCCATCGGTGAGTTCTTCCGCGATACCGGAAGACCGGCGCTGATCATTTATGATGACCTTTCCAAACAGGCGGTTGCTTACCGCGAGGTATCATTGCTGTTAAGAAGACCTCCCGGCCGTGAAGCGTATCCTGGTGACGTATTCTACCTGCACAGCCGTCTCCTTGAGCGCGCAGCGAAAGTGATCAGTAATGACACTGTGGCCAGACAAATGAATGACCTTCCGGCATCTATCAAGCACCTCGCGAAAGGCGGTGGTTCACTGACCGCGCTGCCGATCATCGAAACACAGGCAGGTGACGTATCTGCATATATCCCGACCAACGTGATCTCCATCACCGACGGCCAGATCTTCCTCGAGGGTAACCTGTTCAACGCGGGTATCCGTCCGGCGATCAACGTAGGTATCTCGGTGAGCCGTGTGGGTGGTAACGCGCAGATCAAATCGATGAAGAAAGTTGCGGGTACGCTGAAACTGGACCAGGCACTTTACCGTGAACTGGAAGCGTTCTCGAAGTTCGGTGGTGACCTTGATGCTGCAACCAAGGCGGTGATCGACAAAGGTGCACGTAACGTTGAAATCCTGAAGCAGCCGCAATACACTCCATTCTCTGTAGAGAAACAGGTAGCGATAATCTACCTGGGTACACAGGGACTTTTGAGAGACGTACCGGTGAACCGGGTAAAGGAATTCGAAGCGCATTTCCTTACCGAAATGGAAAACAAACTGCCGGATGTACTGGCTGAGTTCAAGAAAGGTAATCTTCCTGAAGACGGTATCAACCGGATGGTGGAACTGGCGAAGAGCCTGGTTGGTGTTTATAAAAAATAGAGAGATTCTATACATACCAAAAGCCCCGGACCTCCGGGGCTTTTTTGTTTCTACTCCCGCTCTCCCAAGCCTGTATTAGCCGGTTTTTGCTGGTGAGCCGACAAAAGCGATTTTTTTCACCCCGATTAAGACATTGATAATTAGTCATATATAATGTAGGGTAGATAGTTTTAAAAATAGTTTGGTTTATATCATAAACCAGTCTATGTTTGTGAAACAAATCAGCAATATGCGACCAATACTTACGATACTGTTCACCCTGGCTGGCCTGGCTGGTTACAGCCAGGTGTATATAACCGGAAATGTCCGAGACAACAAGGGCAGGATACTCGCCGGCGCCAGCATTACCCTGCAGGGTAGCTATGACGGCGGAGTTACCGATTCTTCAGGTGATTACCGGTTCCGGACCAGTGAAAAAGGAAAGCACACGTTGGTAGCCTCGATGATCGGTAATCACAGCTTTACGCAGGAGGTGATGATCG
>DASVBM010000017.1:0-3896 GCA_036375835.1 Chitinophagaceae bacterium
TTACTGATGTTCGTGATGATCCCGTCAAATTTAATCGGCACCTCGCTCGTACCTGGCTCGTACCTCGCTCGTACCATGGTTTCTGCTTCTTTACACATTGGTCGCACCTCAGCGCCACCTTCTTTACTGTCTTAGGGAAAGAAGGTGCTAAAGAAGGGGTAAACCAGGTGTAAAGAAGGAAAAGACATGGTACGAACATGGTAGGACGCAGAACATAACCAGGCCTGATATGAATGGGAATCTTTCTGATCTGGTATTCGGGGAAATTATCCGCAAACCCGGGGCATTTCCCTGGCTGAAGCGCCGGCATCAGTTTGATGAGTCTCCAATGGTATTGGCGCCCGAATTGTTTCTCAGAGTTTATCCCCAAACGGGCGGGGCAGCCACGAGCACCCGGCTACGGAAGTATATTTGTGGCGATGGGCGTGCGTACCGCAGAAACACCACTGATGCAGCAGCACCGGGCTATTAAACAGAAATATCCCGATGCTATCCTTTTATTCCGCGTGGGCGATTTCTATGAAACTTTTGGTGAGGATGCGATCGTTGCCGCGCAGGTACTTGGCATCACGCTCACCAAAAGAAATAACGGCGCGGCTACCAGTTCAGAGCTCGCCGGTTTTCCGCATCATGCCCTCGACACCTACCTGCACAAACTGGTGAAAGCGGGCTACCGGGTAGCGATCTGCGACCAGCTGGAAGATCCGAAACAGGCGAAGGGTATCGTAAAACGCGGTGTTACCGAAATGGTGACCCCGGGTATCGCCACGAACGACAAGCTGCTTGAACATAACAGCAATAACTTTCTTGCCGGTATTCATATAACGGACGACTGCCTGGGCATTGCATTGCTCGATATTTCCACCGGGGAATTTTTCCTGGCCGAAGGAAACGTGGAATACATTGACAAACTGCTGCAGACGCTCCGTCCGGCAGAAGTGATTTACCAGCGGAGTTTTCAAAAGCAGTTCAAAGAACTGTTTGGTGTGAAGTTTTACACCTATACCCTGGAGAGCTGGATCTTCGACGAAGCGTTCTCTACCGAAAACCTGCTGAAACACTTCCAGACGCATTCACTTAAAGGCTTCGGCATTGAGAACATGCACTGCGGCATTGTCGCTGCGGGCGCCGTTCTTCATTATCTTAAAGAAACAGAACACCCGCATCTCCAGCATATCACCTCCATTCAGCGGATTGAGAAAGATGAATACCTGTGGATGGACAAATTCACCATCAGGAATCTCGAGCTCCTGCACGCCGGGGGTGGTGAAGGAGATTCTTTGCTGAAGGTAATGGACAACACGGTGAGCCCCATGGGAGCCCGGATGTTGAAACGCTGGCTGGTGATGCCGCTGAAAGATATCACCAGGATCAACGAAAGATTGGATACGGTAGAATACCTGATCAGGGAAGTAGACCTTCGGTCAAAGCTGCAACCGCTGATCAAACACTGCGGCGACGTGGAAAGGCTGGTGAGCAAGATCCCGATGAAGAAGATAAATCCGAGGGAGGTGATGCAGCTGGCTAAAGGGTTGCAACACGCCGAGCAACTGAAACAGCTTTGCCTGGCTTCATCGAGCGACTACCTGAAACGACTCGCGGATGCGGTAAACCCCTGCCGTTATATACTCGATAAAATCATAGCGGAGATCAACGAGGCTCCACCGGTTGCCGCAAACAAAGGCGGGCTGATCCGCGAAGGGGTGTACCCGGAACTTGATAAACTGAGAAAGATCTCCAGCGGAGGAAAGGAATACCTGGTTACGATTCAGCAAAAGGAAGCGGAACAAACCGGTATCAGCAGCCTGAAGATCGGGTTCAACAACGTTTTCGGCTATTATCTTGAAGTAACCAACGCGCATAAAGCGAAGGTTCCCGGCAACTGGATCCGCAAACAAACGCTTGCAAACGCTGAACGGTATATTACACCGGAACTGAAAGAATACGAGGAACAGATCACCGGGGCGGAAGAAAAAATCCTGACCATCGAACTCGAGCTGTACGATAAATTACTGGTGCAGCTGCAGGATTATATTGCCGCGATCCAGGTGAACGGCAATGTGCTGGCGGTTATCGACTGCCTGCTTTGTTTTGCCGGCAATGCCGTCAGTTATAACTATAAAAAACCCGAACTGCATGCCGGGCTTGAACTGACGTTCGAGGCGAGTCGCCACCCGGTGATTGAACGGAACCTGCCCCCGGGCGAAACTTATATCGCGAACGACATCTGCCTTGATCCCTCGGAACAACAGGTGATCATTCTCACCGGCCCGAATATGAGCGGTAAGAGCGCGATACTGCGGCAAACGGCGCTGGTTACACTAATGGCGCATATGGGAAGCTTTGTACCCGCCGACCGTGCGCTGGTGCCGCTTACCGATAAAATATTCACGCGCGTAGGCGCCAGCGATAACCTCAGCGGTGGCGAATCCACTTTCATGGTGGAGATGAATGAAACTGCCAGCATCATCAACAACATTTCCGAACGCAGCCTGATCCTGCTCGATGAGATCGGCCGTGGCACCTCCACTTACGACGGTATTTCAATTGCCTGGAGTATCGTTGAGTATCTGCATTCAGCCGACGCAGCACCGAAAACACTGTTCGCAACACACTACCATGAACTGAACGAACTGGAAAACAAACTGCCGCGGGTAAGAAATTTTCATGTTACGAACAAAGAGGTGGGCAACCGGATCATATTCCTGCGCAAACTGGCGCCCGGCGGTAGTACACACAGTTTCGGCATCCATGTGGCCCGCATGGCGGGGATGCCCCCGGCACTGATTCAACGGGCCAACGAAGTGCTGACGCAGCTGGAATATAAACACGTGGAAGATCCGGTTTCACCTCAACAACCAGGATCACCGGCAACACGCGGGCTTTCCACTCAATTAAAACAAATGGATGCCGGCAAAATGCAACTGAATATTTTCGATGTGCATTCGCAGACTTTTGAAGAGATCCGTACACTTCTCAACAACATCGACATTAACCGCCTCACGCCGGTAGAAGCACTATTGAAACTCCAGGAGATCAAACAGAAAATAAAATAATTTCAGCCGATCCTTCCCAGCCGCAGGTGCACGGGAAAATAAAAATCCAGAACGCTCTCCGGCCATTGTGCAGCCAGTTCTTTTATGAGCGATGAAGGAATGATGCTGCGGCCGTGTTCTCTTCGGTAATGCTGGCTGGCGCTCCAGGTTTCGATATAACCGGTTAACTGTTGCAGCGTCCAGGAACAGGATATCCTGAACACAGGCGCTTTTATTTCGGCAAAGGGGAACGGTATGTCCCGGTAACCCGCGTCTACGTACCTGCGCTCATAATCCCAGTAAGCTGCTGTCGATTGATAGAATCCACTGAGCAGCCTGTCCACCACGCCATGGCTGCTCCGTATGTTGTTATAACAAAATACCGCGATGATGGCATCCTTCGTCGCCACTCTTCGCACTTCGTTATAGAATTTTTCAAAATCGAACCAGTGAATGGCCTGTGACACCGTTACCAGGTTTACCGTATGATCGGGTATTGATGAATGCTCAGCGCTTTCTTTACGATATACGATGTTCGGTTTTTGAAACGCAGCCGCGAGCTGGCTCTCGCTGATATCCGTTGCCACTACCTTTTTTAAATGATCACTGAGACGGATGGCCGTCTGCCCGTTGCCGGTGCCCGCATCCCAGGCAAGATCGAATGAAACAACGTACTGCAGGATGAACCGGTATAATTCCTCCGGGAAATGTGGCCTGTACACTGCGTAGGCCCGGGACTGGATGGAAAACCGGTCTTTCACCGTTAACTCTTGCCCCCGCTGCCTTTGAACTGGTGGATCTGTTCTTTGAACAAAATATTGAAAGTGGTAAGCGAGCCATAGATCATGGTGATATACTGTT